>CAZTQJ010000019.1:0-11510 GCA_964615615.1 uncultured Acidimicrobiaceae bacterium | reverse complement strand
CTCCACGGCTCTGAACACTCTTTCCCTACACGACGCTCTTCCGATCTCGTGCGCTAAAGCCCAAAAGATCCTTCTTTGCATAGAGCTCGGCGAGTTCGGGGCTGATGGCGGCCATAATGGACACGGCGATAATGGCGTAAGGAGTTTGGAAGAAGACCCAGGCATAGCTGTAGGAGCTCAGTGGGCCCGGACCGCCGACGGAAAATGCCAGTGCCATCACTACAAAGAGCGCAATCTGGTTGGCAATGACGAAACCCAGGGTCCAGCCGCCCAGCTTCAGGCTAAGGGCCACAGCCTCGTGGCGAGGGTCGAAGCGCCAGCGAATTCGCCCAAGTTTTGACTTCACGATTGAGGGCCAGAGGAGCAAAAACTGGAGGGCAACGCCGATACTGGTTCCCAAACCCAAGAGCAAAATTTGGTCTGCATGGTGGTTGAGACTGGCCACGGTGGGGTGATTATTGAGCGCAGCCATCCACAAGAGCACCGCAATGCAGACCAGGTTGTTGGCAATGGGGGTCCAGGCAGGAGCACCAAACTTGCGGCGGAGATTGAGCACGGTGGTGGCAATAGCAATGAGGCCATAGAAGAAGACCTGAGGGGCAAACCAGCGCAGCAGTGAAGTTGCCAGAGCCCTCTGGCGCAGCAACTGGGCGGCCGGGTGGCTGTGGTCAGGGTGATAGAGCGCGGTAAAGCCGGTGATCACCCAGGGTGCGGTGAGGAAGAGGAGCAAGCTTGAAAGAGCGAGCACGATGACTGCCAAGCTGATGACCGAACTAATGGCTTTCCAGGCCTCTCGCGGTGGCCGTGTGGCGAGTCGGTCAACAAAAATAGGAAGGAAGGTCGCGGCAATGACGCCGCCAAGCACCACATCAAAGACCATGTTTGGCACGGTGTTCGCCAGGTTGAAGGCATCAGCAGCTCTGCTGAATCCCAGGGCGTAACCAAGAGCGAGAATTCTGAGGAGTCCCGTCCCTCTTGATAGAGCTGTACCGATTGCCATTGTTGTTGACCGCTTTGCGATTGAGCTTGTGGGCTCAAGCTGCTCAGTCTCGCGATCGACAAGTGGCTCGCTGATCTCTTCGCTCAAGGCTGCTTCCGCCGTCTCCGGAGGTTTCTCACCCACCACAGGGCCAAGACGGCTGCAGCCAGGAGCGTAATCACCATGCCAACAATGGAGCTTGCTGTTGATCGAACCGTGATGGTTCCCGAGGCAAGTAACAAACCATCGGGTGCGGTGAAGCGCACCTCAAGAGGAATGTCACCGGTGGTGCGCGCTCGCACACCGATGCGTATGGCATGAGTACTGCGCGCGATCGTGAAGTTGCGTGTGGTGGCTGAGGAAAAGGCGAGCTTGTCACTGGTGAAACTGAGTACTCCTCGAATGGGGTAATTAAGGGTTGAGGTAATGGTGATCGGAATGGTGCCCTTGTGTGCAGTGAGGGTGATGGTTCCGGTAGAGACCTCAAGACCGGAGAGCTGTCCGGCGATGCTGCTACTTACCGAAGCTAAATCGTGATTGCGTTGCTTGGCACTGATGAGCGAACTCTCTGCAGCCAAGAGCTGATCACTAATGCTCGAAAGCGCTAGGGGTTTGTGTAATGCAGCGCCTCGCAAGGATTGCAGTTGCGCACGGGCCGTAGCAATGGAGCGAGCAAGGGAGGGCGAAACACTGGTCCTTGGGAGTTGCAGCTTTCTTGTTGCAGGCGCCCCATTGCTACCCGGGGGAATTTCGCGAAAGAGCTTCCGCAGGGTCACGCTCTCCAACACGGGGTTATTGGAAAGGCCTTTGAGCAGTGTTGAGGTGAATAGGGGACTCAGCGGTGAAGTCCCTGGGTCAACCGCAAGGGCCGCCCGAGGCTTGCGCAGGTAGGGCTGTTCGAAATGCAAGAAGGCCAGATCGGCAAGCATCTGATAGGCGGCAAGAAGAGGCGCGCGGCGTGCATGGGCGAGCTCAGCAGCGAGGCCACTATCGGACGAAATCGCCAAGATAGAGGGTCCACCCGTTGAGAGTTGGAAGGGCTCACCCCAACTACTCGTGGACTCAAGGGGAGGAGAGAAAGCTGCATCAGCGACTACTGCCTTGGTGTAGGCATGACTCCTGAGGGCGCTGCTTAGGTCTCCCGTGACCGGCCCCTGACTCACCCAGGTGCTTGTCCCTGCCCCGGCGAGATGCGCAGCATCGGCGACCGCGCTGGCACGCGCTTGTTGGCGGCTGAGTTCACCATGCAGACCCGCATCGCTGAGTCCACCAGCGTCAACAGGAACAAAACTTGATGCGAGGAGTTGCTTATCCCCACTGCCCAAGACATTGGCCAGCGCGGACGCATAGGGTCCCTGGTCCACGCTGCCGTCGGGATTAATGAGTGAGTTGGGGGAGTAAAGCACGGTGGCACTCGAGGCTGAGTCATGAATGACATCGAGTAAGCGCGTTGCTGCATCTCGCTGACCAAGAGTTGGTTTCAGATTAAAGACCACGGCTGTTCTCAGTCGTGATCCGGAGTTGGCAGCCGTCAAGGTGATGAAGGTGGTGAAGGAACTCCCAGCTTCACCAGAAACTTTTGTGTTGACCACTACGGGCCAGACACCAGAACAGTTGCCGAGTGAGCACGGGAGTGACCAACTCGCAGGCGCGACGGCCTGGCAGTCAGGGGAAATAGATCCCTTGAGTTTCCGAGGGGCACCATTGAAGACACTGATGTGGAGTTGTCGATTGCCGTTCTTCAGCTGGAGGCATCGCAGGGGGATAGCTGCGCTGTGATCAACACCGGCTCCGTTGGGCGCAGAAGCGAGAGTCGCTTGAAAGCCACTTCGCGTGGTGATCCGCGGAAAGACGGTGGCCGAAACCGTCGCATCGTCTGGTCCAGAGAAACTCAAGGTGAAGCGTCCAGGCTGGTTGGTGCTTGCTTCGGCCACCCAGGTGGACTGGCCTCTAAAGCGCAACGCTGGGCTCCCTGCAGCCGCTGAAACAGACGACAGCGAGCCCATAGTGATGACTAATGCGACCACGCTGGCCGTGATTGTCCTCCACCTCACCTCACTAACGCTAGACCTCCGACAGGCCTCAGCCCTAGCGTTGCTAGGTTGGCACGGTGACCGCGGGAGCCCTTCCACCCCGTTTTGCGCAGATGGTTGAGGCAGTGGCGCCCATTGCTGAGGCTTTTGAGCGCGCTGGACGCTCGCTTTACTTTGTCGGGGGCTCGGTTCGGGACGCCTTTTTAGACGCCTCAACGGAGAGCCCCGACTACGACCTAACCACCGACGCCCTCCCCGATGAGATCGAATCGCTCTGCGCTCCTTTCGCCAGCGCGCTGTGGACGCAGGGGAAGCGATTCGGAACGATTGGTTTTATTCACGGTGGTCAACAGTTTGAAATCACCACCCATCGCGCTGAGGTCTACCTTCCCGAGTCGCGCAAGCCAGAGGTGAGTTTTGGCGATGACATTGACCTCGACCTCTCGCGCCGAGATTTCACGGTCAACGCCATGGCCTTGCGGATTCACGACCTGACCCTCATTGATCCCTATGGCGGCATCAGCGACCTCATGGGTCATCGTCTCCGCACCCCCTTAGATCCTCAAGTGAGTTTTGAAGATGACCCACTACGCATGCTGCGCGCGGCACGCTTTGCGGCGAAATACTCCCTCGAACCTGACGCGGAACTCCTCGAAGCCGTGACGCGCAACGCCGAGCGACTGAGCATTGTGTCGGCGGAACGTATCCGCGATGAGCTCGACAAGATCATGGTGCTCGATGTGCCAAGTCATGCCCTGTGGTTCATCGTGAAGACCGGCCTTGCCGATCACTTCTTCCCCGAACTCCCCGGCCTATCCCTTGAGCAAGATCCCATTCACCAACACAAAGATGTCCTCACGCACACCTTGGCCGTCGTGGATAAGACCAGTGTGGACCGCCTCTTGCGCCTTGCGGCCCTCTTCCATGATGTGGGCAAACCCAAGACCAGAAGTTTTGAAGGCGGGGGAGTCAGTTTTCACCACCACGAGGTTGTGGGAGCTCGGATGACCAAGATCCGCATGGAGGCGCTGCGCTACTCCGCAGAGGACACAGAAGCTGTGGTGGCTTTAGTGGAACTCCATCTCCGCTTTCACACCTATGCCATGGGCTGGACGGATAAGGCCGTGCGTCGTTACGTTCGTGACGCCGGGGCGCACCTAGCTCGACTGAATGAACTCACGCGCTGTGACTGCACGACGCGCAATGCACGCAAAGCAGCAACCCTGGCGCGCAGGATGGATGAACTCGAAGAGCGCATTGTTGAGCTGCGCGCGCGCGAAGAAATTGATGCCATACGTCCCGACCTCGACGGCCAGGCCGTCATGGATCGGCTTGGCATACAGCCAGGCCGAGATGTTGGTAGGGCGCTGAACTTCCTCATGGAACTCCGCATGGACGAAGGTCCCCTTGGTGCCGAAGAAGCAGGCAGCCGCCTCGATGCTTGGTGGGCCTCAGAAGGCTCCGCGCACTAGGGCCAAACGGGGTTATCGGCACCACCGGCGAAGGATTCAACCATCTCGTGAGCGATGTCGTCGTGGTATTGAACTGGTGGCGACTTCATGAAGTAGGCCGAGGGTCCGAGTAAGGGACCACCGATGCCACGGTCTAGGGCCACCTTGGCGCAACGAACGGCATCGATGATGACACCACCGGAGTTGGGTGAATCCCACACCTCAAGCTTGAGTTCGAGGTTCAAGGGAACATCACCGAAGTTGCGACCCTCGAGGCGGATGAAGGCCCACTTGCGGTCATTGAGCCACGGCACGTGGTCCGAAGGTCCAATGTGAACATCATCGGGGGCAAGTTGGAAGTTCTCCACCTGAGAGGTCACGGCTTGGGTCTTGGAGATCTTCTTGGACTCCAGGCGGTCACGGTCCAGCATGTTCTTAAAGTCCATGTTGCCGCCCACGTTCAGCTGGTAGGTGCGGTCAAGGGAAAGACCGCGGTCTTCGAAGAGACGCGCAAGTACGCGGTGAACGATGGTGGCGCCAACCTGGCTCTTAATGTCATCACCGACGATGGGCACATTGGCATCGCGGAATTTCTTCGCCCATTCGGGGTCGGAGGCGATAAAGACAGGAATGGCATTTACGAAGGCCACCCCAGCGTCGATGCAGGCCTGGGCGTAGTGACGCTGAGCTAGTTCTGAGCCCACGGGGAGGTAGGAGACCAAGACGTCAGCCTTGGTGTCACGCAGGACCTGAGCCACATCAACAGCCTCAGCAGGGGACTCTTCAATCATCTCGCGGTAGTAGCTCGAGAGACCATCAAGGGTGGGTCCACGTTGCACGCTGATACCAAGGTCGCCGACCTCGGCGAACTTTATGGTGTTGTTCTGTGAGGCCCAAATAGCTTTTCCGAGGTCAGTACCCACCTTGAGGTCATCGACATCGAAGGCAGCCACAAAGGAGAGGTCAGAGACGTGGTATCCACCGAGCTCGACGTGCATGAGGCCAGGTACAACCTCGTCGGCCTTGGCCTCGCGGTAGTAGTTGACACCCTGGATGAGCGAGCTGGCGCAGTTTCCTACTCCAGCAATCGCGACGTTAATGTTTCCCATAATTCCTCCTATTGAAATAGATCAACTCGCCGCGGCGGACGAGTTGGCTGTTGATGTTGCAGAAAGCTTGACGTCTCGCTCGCTGGCCAGCAGAGTCTCGAGCCAGGTGAGATCAGCCGCCAGCATGGCCTTGGTGTGTTCCGTGACCGCTACTTCGTAACGGTCGATGGGACTGCTGGCTGTTTTATCGAGTTCACCGAGGCGGTCTTCAAGCAGCCCTCGACGCCTGTCAAGGAGACGAATGCGCGCGGCGGGTGTCAGGTGGCGAGCAAAGGAGAGCTTGAGGTGGAAGCTCCGGGAATCTTCTGGAGCTTGGTCGGTGAGCATCTCGATGAAGAGACGCTTTCCCGATTCAGTTATGCGATAGGCCTTCTTGCCTCGTAAGGCACGCACAGGTCGTGTGCGCAACGCACGTAAGGCAGCACGCTCTCCGCTCAGTGAACCCGTTGAAGGGCTAGAGACCATTTCTTCGGGGGCAAGGACTTCGACGGCTCCAGCCCTTTCGAGGCGAGCTAGGGCTGGGTAGAGCGATCCAAAGGAGATGTTGGCGAGTAGGCCAAGCCGGTCAGCCACTTCGCGGCGGATTTCGTAACCGTGGCGGTCACTTTCCTCAAGTAAGCCAAGGATGGCGAGATCGAGCATCGTTCCAATATATCGGATCGATACATCGAAGGTGCACATAGGGCGATGGAGGAGATTTTTACCGGGCATTGTGGGGAAAGGAGCATTTGGGCGGTAGCCTCGCCGACGTGGCCAGCGGAACTCGTGGATCATCCCCAAAGACCTCGTCTTCAGGGGCAGCAGTTGAGTACCGCATTGTCCGCAACGTCCTGGCGCGCCAAGTACGTCTGGGCAAGCTCTCGCGAGATGATGTTTGCGATGCCCATCCTGAACTCATCCGGGCGGGTACGCACATTGGCAAACCGACGGGCCTGAGTTGCCCGGTCTGCGAAGCCGAGGAAACAAAGTCGGTGAACTACGTCTTTGGCGACAAGCTCCCGGCCGGCGGCACCTGCCCGACGACCAAAACTGAGCTCAATCGCCTCTTGCGCCGTGAAGCCCCGGTGCTTTGCTACGAGGTAGAGGTCTGCCTGGCTTGTAAATTTCACCACCTCATGCGTAAGTATCCCGCCGGTGGCGTGAAGGTTCGCAAGCGAAAGGCCACTTCATGAGCCCCATTACAGCCCCCTGGGTCCGCAGCCGAAAGCGCTCCCATGGTGACGCAGCACTGGTGATGATTACCGCCTACGACGAACCATCGGCTCGACTCGCTGATGCGGCAGGGGTTGATTTGATCCTCGTGGGTGATTCCGTGGCCAATGTTGTGCTCGGCCATGAAGACACCCTCCAAGTCACCACCGAGCAAATGGCTCATCACGTGGGAGCAGTGGCCCGAGCCAAGCCTCAGGCCTTGATTGTTGGTGACCTTCCGTGGATGAGCTATCACGTGAGTGTCTTGGAATCTTTGCGCAATGCCGCAAGCTTGATTCGTGCGGGAGCGGGCTGCGTGAAACTCGAAGGCGGTCAAATTCGGGTGGAGACCGTGCGCAAAATCGTGGAAGCCGAGATTCCCGTGATGGGACATCTCGGCCTTACCCCGCAGTCTGTGCATGCCCAGGGTGGCTACCGGGTCCAGGGCAAGACCGCAGATGCGGCCCAAAGCCTGCTCGACGATGCTCGTGCCCTCGAAGCTGCGGGCTGTTTTGCCATCGTGCTTGAAGGCATTCCCGCGGACTTGGCCGCCAAAGTGACGGAAGCCTTAGCCATCCCCACCATTGGCATAGGAGCAGGAGCTGCCTGTGATGGCCAGGTATTGGTCTTTCACGATCTCCTCGGGCTCTCCGGTCGCAAGCCCCCCAAGTTCGTAAGGGCCTATGCCCAACTGGGTCCGGTCATCACCGAAGCCATTGCAAACTACGCAAAAGACGTACGTTCGGGGGATTTTCCCGGCCCTGACGAGACTTATGCAGGTCCTGAAGGCCTCACTGACAGCCTGAGCTGAGGGGCTTTTGGAAGCGCCTCTCAGCCATGGGCTAGATTGAGTATCCCGCTTCTTTTGGGAAGCAGGCACAGCAATAACCCTGCCCCGCAGATCGCGGGGCCCGTGAGCAAAGCGCCCACGGTCCGGAGGGAGGATATTTTCCTTGAGACCTTATGAAGCCGTTGTCGTCTTCGACACCGCCGTTGAGCCCCAGGCCATGCAGGCCTCGCTTGACCGCTACCTCGAAATCATCCGTCAAAATGATGGAACCGTAGGCCAGATCGACCGTTGGGGTCGTCGTCCACTCGCCTATGAGATAAAGCACAAGCGTGAGGGTTACTACGTCGTGGTTGAGTTCAATGGTCTGCCAATCACCATTAGTGAACTCGACCGCAATCTGCGCATCGCCGATGAGGTGATTCGCTACAAGATCGTTCGTCTTCCTGACCATATTGCAGGCACGCGCTCAGCAGGCGCACCGGCAGTTTCGCCGAGCTAGGAAGGAAATTAGATGCCAGACAGCAATGTAACGATTGTGGGAAACCTGACTAGGGACCCTGAGCTTCGCTACACACCTAATGGTGTCGCGCTACTCACCATCACCATGGCGGTGAACCACCGGAAGCGCAATGCTCAGACTGATCAATGGGATGAGCAAGTTTCCTTCTTCGACGTGACGCTTTGGCGAGACGCAGCCGAGAATGCTGCATCAACTTTGCAAAAAGGCGCCCGGGTAATTGCCACAGGACGCCTTGAGCAGCGCTCGTGGGACGACCGCAACGACCCAACGAAGAAGCAGTACAAAATTGAGCTCGTGGATGCAGAGGTTGGACCCTCGCTTCGATGGGCAACCGCTCAGGTCACGAGGACTCCTCGTGACGGAGCCAGTGGCGGCGACCAGAATCGCGCACCAGCACCTACACAAGCACCGCCCGCAGCAAGCAGCGGTGGATACGACAGCTATGACGAGGAGCCCTTCTAATGGGAAGAAATAACGCAGCAAATTCAAGCAACAAGAGGTCGTCACCAAAGATTGACCCTCGCAAGCTCAAGAAGAAGGCTTGCCAGATGTGCAAGGACGGCGTCGTGTGGGTTGACTACAAGGACGTTGCTGGCCTTCGCCGCCAGATGAGCGACCGCGGCAAGATCCGTGGCCAAAGGGTTTCTGGCAACTGCGCCCAGCACCAAAACGACATTGCGACGGCCATTAAGACCGCTCGTGAGCTCGCCCTCCTGCCCTTCACGCAGCAGACCGTTACCGAGAAGCCAGGTCGTCGTGGCGACCGAGGTGGACGTGGACGTCGCTCAGAAGAGCGCGATGGCGACCAGGGCAACAATGAAAGCGCAGCAGCGCCTTCAGAGGATGCTGTTGAGGAGATCAGCCCAGAGCTGGCTGAAGAGATCACCGCTGAAGTGACCGCAAGCATTGCGCAAGCAGCAACTGAAGTCCCTGAGCCTGCCGCTGAGGAGGCTTCAAGCACCGAGGAGGAGAACTGATGCAGGTACTACTTCGTGAAGACGTCAAGGGTCTAGGCCGCCGTGGTGACATCGTCACCGTGGCCAAGGGCTACGCACGCAATCACCTGATCCCTTCGGGTTCAGGTATTGCTGCTACCGACGGCACTGCTCGCCAGGCCGAGTCAATGAAGCGCTCGAGAGATCTGCGTGAGGCTCAGGACCGTGAGACTGCTCAGGCCCAGGCTGCCTTACTGACCGGCAAGACCATCAGCATTTCGGCCCGTGCCCATGAAGGCAAGCTCTTTGGTTCCGTTGCTCAGCTGGAAATCGCCGAGGCGATTACTGCTCAGACCGGTGTTGAAGTGGACCGCCACCACGTTGTGCTCGCAGAGCACCTTCGTGACATCGGCAAGCATGAAGTATCAGTCACCCTCTTTACTGAGGTGACCGCAGTCGTGACCGTGGAGATTACTGAGGAGGCCTAAGGCCACCCAGGCTGTCACAGCCCCGAGCGATGCTCGGGGCTGTGCATCTCTTCTCCAGCGCGGCTTTCCACAGGCTGAGGGAAATCTTCCCCAAGCTGCGGAGTTTTCCCACAAGCACTCCACAGGTCTATCCCCCTGTATTTCCAAGGTATTCCCCAGCATTTACCTCTAGCGATCCACAGGCAAAGTCCGGCAGGATGGGACTCTGATGGTTCAAGCCTTTGACGAACAACGACCCCGGCCTTTACGGCCCGTTCAGGGAAGCCCTCGGGTTCCACCGAACAATCTCGAAGCTGAAGAGTCGCTGCTGGGCGCCATGTTGCTTTCGGCTGACAGCACGTCAATGGCCCTTGAAATGCTCGCCGTTGATGATTTTTACAAGCCTGCCCACAGCCATATTTTCCAGGCCATCAGCCTGCTCCATGATCGAGGCGAACCGGTCGATGCGGTAACGGTTACCAACGAGCTCAAGTCCATGGGACTCTTCGAAGCGGTTGGCGATCCCGGTCTCCTCGTTACCCTTCAGTCCTCAACGCCTTCAGCAGCCCACGCGCATTACTACGCAGAGATTGTCGAGAAGCACGCCACCCTGCGCTGTCTGCTGGTGGCCACGGGAGAAATTGCCGATGATGCCTACGGCGTCCCCGAAGATGTAGCGGCAGTTGTCGACGACGCCGAACGCAAAATCCTTGCCGTGGCCGAACGCAAGGGCATGGTTGATCTTCCGGTTGTTGGCACGCTCTTCACGGCCACCGTGGCGGCCATTGTTGAGGTCAACGAACACCGGGGTCAGCCTCGTGGACTTACTACGGGCTTCCATGACCTTGATGACATTCTCGCCGGACTCCAACCCACCAGCCTCACCATTGTTGGTGCGCGTCCTGGTATGGGTAAGACCTCCTTTGCGCTTTCGATCCTTACGCACGTGGGTGCAAAGCTTGATCGACCGGCTTTGATCTTCTCTTTGGAAATGGGTTCACTCGAACTCACTCAGCGACTGCTTGCGTCTGAAGCACGTATTGATTCGCAGCGCATGCGTAAGGGAACGATGGCAGACGCTGACTTCACCAAGATGCACGAAGGCATCGGTCGCCTTGAGAGCAAACCCATTTTCATCGATGACAACGCCCGAGTTACCGTCATGGATATTCGAGCCCGTGCCCGGCGACTCAAGAAGCTCCATGGCGACCTTGGAGTCATCATCATTGACTACCTGCAGCTCATGACGGGTAATTCTCGCTCGGAAAACCGCCAAACTGAAGTGGCTGAAATCTCCCGTGGTCTGAAGGTTTTGGCCAAAGAGCTCGATACGCCGGTCATTGCCCTCAGTCAGCTGTCTCGAAGGGTTGAAGAGCGTACCGACAAGCGTCCGATGCTGGCTGACCTTCGTGAATCCGGCTCCCTTGAGCAAGACGCTGACGTCGTGATGTTCTTGCACCGCACGCTCTCTACCGACCCTGGCGCTTCTGTCGAGGATCTTGGGACGGCAGATGTGACCATAGCCAAGCACCGGAGTGGTCCTGTTGGCCACATCAAGTTGGCTTTCCTTGATCAATACACGCGCTTCGAGAACATTTCTCGCAGAAGCGAGATCTAAAAGCCAAGCATCATAGAGATGCAAAGAACCGGGGCCCTAGGACCCCGGTTCTCCGCTATCTGCACCTTGGGGTGCCTGAGATCACTTTGGCTGCATGCGGATACCGGCGTCGATACGGATCGACTCGGCATTCATGTAGCTGTTTGAAAGCAACTCAATCGCCAGCGTGGCGAACTCGGCCTGGCTACCGAGGCGCTTGGGGAAGAGCACGCCGACGGCGAGCCTGTCCTTGAATGCCTGAGAAGCTTCACCTTCGCCGTAGATAGGCGTGTCAATCAGACCCGGAAGGATCGTGTTGACCCGAATGCCTACGGGTGAGAGGTCACGGGCGAGTGGCAGGGTTAGTCCAACAACACCACCCTTTGAGGAGGAGTAAGCGACCTGGCCAATCTGTCCGTCTTCAGCGGCCACCGAAGC
>CAZTQJ010000018.1:1381-11527 GCA_964615615.1 uncultured Acidimicrobiaceae bacterium | reverse complement strand
AGGTGGAAATCATGATTGCTGAGGCACTGGCCTCAGGCGAGCGCAGCCTCATTGGCTTTGATGCATCACTCGGATACGCCCGAGGACTTCACGCCCAGCTGGGTCTCACCGGTGACGATTCCTGGGCCAAGCTCTGGGCCAAAATTGCCGCCTTGAGTAGTGATGGTCCCGCGAACGCCAACAATCGATTTTCGGTGGCGCAACAGCTCAACGAGGATATTGGCTGGGGGCAGTTCTGGGCTAGACCGCAGACCAGTGGGCACGAACACCTACACCAACTCTCTGCGACCATGGCCGGTCGCAGGCAACCAAAGCAGCCCCAAAGCTTTCTCGATGACTTCCGTCTTTGTGAGCGAGTGGCTGGAGGAGGAATTCAGTCGAGTTGGAAACTCTATGGAGCGGGAAGTGTAGGTGGCCAAATCCTCACCTTGCTTCCCTATCTCCACCGTTTGCGTGAGCAGCTCGGATCGGCATTGGGCGTTTGGCCTTTTGATGGCTGGCAAGACCCCGGCACCTCGGTGGTCCTGCTTGAGCTCTGGTTTTCTCACCAGCCGATCTCGGTTCCGCTAGGAGAAGTGCGGGATGCAGCCCAGGTGCGCAGGTCGGCCGAGGGGCTCCTCGCGCTGCATCCCTCGGATTGGGATGAGCTCTGGTTTCCCCAAGCAGTGCGGGAACTTCCCAAGGCCGAGCAAGAAGTGCTGCGTCGAGAAGAGGGTTGGACCTTCGAGGTCGGGTCAGGCCTTCACGGCTAACCTCGGGGACATCTTGAGGCTCTGTCGAGAGCCCTTCATCGAGGAGCCTTGATGCCCAATATTGAAGCCACCGTGGACCCCGATGAGGTCGGTCTTGACGCCCTGCGTCTCGAGCGAATTTCGCAGTATCTCTCTGAGCGTTTTCTCGACCCGGGCTACCTTGCTGGCTACCTTGCCGTGGTGAGTCGCGCGGGCCAGGTCGCCTGGGTCGGCAGTGGTGGTCAGCGTGACCTCGCCGCTGGCGCTCGGGTGGAAGCCGACACGCTTTGGCGGATCTACTCCATGACCAAGCCCATCACCACAGTGGCGGCAATGGTGCTGGTTGAACGTGGTCAACTCCATCTCAAAGATCCGGTCTCGCGATATATCCCTGCCTTTGCTGATGCCCGTGTCTACGACCATGGAAGCGCTGATGCGCCAGTAACGAAAGCGCTCGAAACACCCATGTTGATTTGGCATCTCCTCACGCACACCGCGGGCTTGGTCTACGGCTTTAACCATGCTCACGTTGTTGACGAGATGTACCGGGCAGCCGGCTATGACTTTGGCTCACCCAAGGACAAAGATCTGGCTGGAGTCTGCGACGAATGGGCAGCACTGCCCTTGCAGTTTGAGCCGGGATCAGCTTGGGTGTACTCCGTTGCTACGGACGTACTGGGACGCATCATTGAGGTCATCACCGGCAAGAGCCTCGACCTGGCCTTACGCGAACTCGTACTGGATCCCTTGGCTATGAAGGAGACAGATTTCTACGCTCCAGCCGATAAGACCGAGCGGCTCGCTGAGCTCTATATCCCCGACCAGAATCTCCAACCCGTGGTCATCCCCTCATTTTCTGAAAGCGCGAAGAAGCGGCCTCGGGTACTCTCCGGCGGAGGCGGTCTCGTCTCCACCGCCTTTGATTATCAGCGCTTCATGGATTGCATGCTGGCTGGTGGCGTGCTCGATGGCGTGCGGGTGTTATCACCCAACACGGTGGCTTACATGACGCGTAATCATCTCCCCAATAACGCCGACCTTGAGAGCATTGCCCAGGACAGCTTTTCCGAGACCAATATGGCTGGCGTCGGTTTCGGTTTGGGCTTCTCGGTGGTGGTGAATGCCGCCGCCTCAAAGTTGCCCATGAGCGAGGGCACCCACAGCTGGGGTGGAGCGGCCTCCACGACCTTCTTTATCGACCCCAAAGAAGAGCTGACCTTCTCCTTTTTCACTCAGCTCCTGCCGTCTGATACCCACCCCATCAGGGAGCGTTTGGCCCCCTTGGTCTACCAATCCATCGTGGCCTAAGCCAGGGATACCCAGCAATAGTAGGGTTTTTAGCCTAAATCGCCCTCCTATCCACCAAGCGAACACTTGTTCGGGTTAGGCTCTCTCGGGTAGGAAAAGTTCGGCGATACATCCGAACCCTAGGTTGCCTCCTCCGTCGAGTGGCGGGGAGAACAAGGAGATAGAAATCATGGCAGCAGACGATCAGGCAAAGGCTCTCGAAGCGGCTCTCGGACAAATCGAGAAGCAGTTCGGTAAGGGCTCCATCATGAAGATGGGCGACAACCTTTCTATGGGCATTGAGTCCATCCCCACGGGATCACTTGCGCTCGACATGGCGCTTGGCATAGGCGGACTTCCCCGCGGCCGCGTCGTAGAGATCTACGGTCCAGAGTCTTCGGGTAAGACCACGCTTGCCACCCACGTGGTTGCCGAAGCTCAGCGTCAAGGTGGCATCTGTGCCTATATCGATGCCGAGCACGCCATGGACCCCATCTACGCCAGCGCCATTGGCGTCAACGTGGATGACCTCCTCATCTCACAGCCTGACAACGGTGAGCAGGCCCTCGAGATCGCTGACATGTTGATTCGCTCCGGTGCGCTTGATGTCTTGGTGATTGACTCCGTTGCTGCCCTGACTCCCCGTGCTGAAATCGAAGGCGACATGGGTGACTCTCATGTCGGTCTTCAGGCTCGTTTGATGTCCCAGGCCCTTCGCAAGATCACGGCCAACCTCTCGAAGTCACGCACCATCTGCATTTTCATTAATCAGCTTCGCGAGAAGATCGGCGTCATGTATGGATCGCCTGAGGTCACTCCCGGTGGTCGGGCACTGAAGTTTTATTCCTCGGTGCGTATTGACATCCGTCGTATTGAAACCATCAAGGATGGCGCCGAAATGGTGGGAAGTCGTACTCGTGCCAAGGTCGTCAAGAACAAGTGTGGCGCCCCCTTCAAGCAGGCAGAGTTCGACATCATGTACGGCACGGGTATTAGCCGTGAGGGTTCCTTGCTCGATGTGGCTGTTGACCTTGGCTTCGTGAAAAAGGCTGGAGCCTGGTTCACCTACGAGGGTGAGCAGCTTGGTCAGGGTCGTGAGAACGTAAAGAACTTCCTGCGCGAGAACCCCCACCTGGTGGTGGAGATTGATCAGCGAGTTCGCGAACAACTCATTGCCGACACTGAGGAAATTGTCGAGGCCGAAGTGCTAGCGAGCGACGAAGAGCCCATCACCTTGGACTGAGCTCGGGCTCCTCAGGGGCACGAGTAATCCTCCTTAGCCAGTGATCATCAACCGGTGACCCATGGCTAAGGCATCAGGGTAGATGAATGGGGCTCACAAAGAGTTTCCGTGGCTGCCCGGGAGTGCTGTTTCCTCCATTGGCGTAGGCGAGAAAGGTGTAGGGGCCATCACTAAAGATGGCCCCACCACCAGCCCCCATGGGCCCCGAGAGAATCACGGTGGCCGGTGGGTTATGGCAAAGCGTCGGCGAAAAGCAGTGCATGGTGGCGGTCTTGTAGGTCCCATCAGTCCAGAGACCCGGGGAAAAGAGCAAGGTCAGACCCGATGGGCTGTTGATCAACTGAGGATTATCAAAGGTCGTCTCCCAGGGCATCTCCCCCTGGTTCACCGTGGCTAAGAGGCTGGGGCTTAGCCCAGCAATGGGCTTCATGCCTGTTGCATCCAAGGGAACTGACCAGACCTGTGAAGCGGGGCTGACGCCAGGGAGTTCTGGGTTAGCGCAGTCGCAACCATCATTGGACTTAAACACCAAGAAGGCTTGATGGGTCGCTGGATCGACATAGGGATGGGGGTCGAGAATCCCCTGAGCTGCAGCGCCTGGGACGGTGGGGCCAATTACGCAAGTCGAGCTTCGATCGGTGAACACGGGGAACTTGGCTGCAGCCGCGCTGGCCACAGAGACACAGTTGTAACCCGTCGCCGCGGGATGTGGACTGACGGCTGCGTTGTAAAACATGATGAAGTGATTGGCATAGAAGTAGGCCCCGGGCGAAGTCTGGGTGTCCATGGTTTGCCAGCTCGGCACATTCGGCAAGGCGCTCGCACCGTAACTCCCTGTTGGGAAGGGGGCGTAGGGGCCGAGAGGACTCTCGGCACGCAAAACTTGAAGGTGGTTGCCCACAGCGGTGCCAGTGGTGAGAGCCCAGTACTTCCCTTGATATCGGATCACCATAGGGTCGGGTGCATCACCGTTGTAGGCAGGCTTCGAGGAGAGGGCAACGGTAGGTGTGGCTGTGCCTGCAGCCCAATAGGGCCCTGCCTTGGCATAGAGCACGAGGTTGCCGTCATCTTGCAGCCACAGGCCGGGATCCTTATGTCCCTTTGTGTTGGTTGCCCAAGACACGCTCGCACCCTTGTGTAATTGGAGGTTTCCCCCGTGGCTGAGGGTCAACTGGCTGCCCGGGCGTGAACTCACTCGCCAGGTGATCTGCCCCAGCCACCGCAACACCAAGTTGCCATGCTCCCCGAGGGAAAGCACGTAGGCGCCGTTGGCTGAGGTGAGCGACTGCCCAGCCAGCAGTGATTCTCCGGCGAGTAAAACCGCTGAGGAACTCGCTGCACTACTTTGCGCCTGAAAAGAGCTTGCGACTGAAGCGAGGACGAGGACTATTGAAGCCAGAAGGATGCGCACTCTCACTCCACCATGCTGACCCAAAATAGGTCTCATTGGCTAGGCAGCCCCATAAGGCGGTCAATCTTCCTTGACGACGATTACTTTTTCGTGCTTGAAGTCTTGGAGCTTGAGCCCTTAGTGGTCGTGGTGACCGGAACCATGGTGGGTGTTGGCAGCATGCCCGAGGGAAGGAGTTCCACCCAGGTTCGACCTGGGGCCATGGGGACCAACTTGCCGGACTTGTCATAGAACTTGGTGGGATCACTCAGTCCAGCCCGCTTCCAGGTGCCCTCTACATACTTGCCGTCACGCATGATCCAGGCGGGTCCGCCAGTATCGGTGAGGGCAGCTTGAACTTCAAGGCCACCCTCGGCGTTCTCGACCCAAGGCCCATAGGTCAGGATCACTGATTGGACGATCACGTTGGCGGCAGAGTTCTGAACGCCATTCTGATTGATATCTGGACTGTCGTTATAGAAGCGCATGAAGGCCTTCTTGGCCGCATCCCAGCGCCAGACCACGGGGGCCGTCCCGCCAAATGAAGTCCCTACGGAGCTAATAGCTTGACCCTGTGCCGATCTGGGAAGGGTCTTGGCATAGGTGAACTGCGCTGGAGGCACGGTAGTGCTGCTGGGATTCGTAGCCCAGAGCAACTTCGTGGAGGAGAACATGGCGTAAGGGGCCACACGACCTGGAGGCCTGATGATGGCCTGAGCCTGCTGGCCAAGATCGACGTTGACAATATTTGAGGCATTGATATTCGCTAGAACTGGGTCAATGCCACCAACGTGAGCGAGGAGAGGTTTGCCATAGGCACCGAGAATCCCGATATCAACTTGGCGTGCTGAACGGATGTCGCCAATAAGTGGCGAGTTCGAGCATTGGAAAATCGCGACGTATCGAGGAATGCTGCCTTCGGCTACTTCTTCGACCACAATGTCAGCCTTATCGAGACCTGCTTGGGGCCGAGCACCTTCGTAGTTGTCAACCTTTACGGCCAGCGCAGGGCGCGAGGGGACCTTCTTTGAGACCGCTGGCTGTCCGGTGAGTGGGCAGATGCCGTGGATTGGGGCAGCGGTGGTGCTCGTGGTCTTTGCGGCCTGCTTTTTCGGCGTGCTTGAGCAGGCCGAGAGGATCAATGCTCCTGCGGTCACCGTGACCAAAATTCCGGTGAGGGATCCTCGTGTGCGGGTTTTCAACTGCT
This sequence comes from uncultured Acidimicrobiaceae bacterium, assembly GCA_964615615.1. Lineage (GTDB taxonomy): Bacteria > Actinomycetota > Acidimicrobiia > Acidimicrobiales > RAAP-2 > CAZTQJ01. Next base: position 5,669 of record CAZTQJ010000018.1, on the reverse strand, counting down.
GCTCCTTGCTTGGGTATGTTGATGGCACTAGTGGTAGATAGATCGCCAATTCCCGGAAGCGGGGTGGGTCTTGGCGGCCGGTCCGTTACCAAATACACCGTAGAGGTTCAGCATGGCTCGCAGGAGTATGGGGGTAATCCCGGGAATGGACGAGGGGATGAGGGAGGGAGGGACGTGGCCGGAATTCGACATTTTGAATACCCAGCAGGCAGTTCCTACCGAAAGGACACCACCACCATCTTTGACGGTGGTGTAGGTGATATCAGCAGTGTTGTCCTGAGCGGGGATCGCTGAATGAGCGAAAAGATCCGTATTGGTTGGTGAGGATGCTCCCGGGAGATAGCGGTTGTATTCGCCGAGAACCATGTCGGCGAGTTCCTGTCCGTCTTTGAGGCCACAGCCCTTCCAGAACCAGGACTGAGCATCGTGAACGGTCATCGGAGCATTCGCGCCGTAGTTCATGTAGGTGGATGCGGTGAAGAGGCTCTCGGGAAGGTTGACGGGAGGACTGGCCCAGTCCACGGTGCTGCGCTTGGGGTCAGTGCTGGCAATGGGGTCTTCGCTGGAATCCTTGTAGTTAACCAAGAGCCGGTGAGGCCCAAGGGGCGAGGACTCGAAACGCACTTGGCGGAAACAGGCGTTAGCGCCGAGAAAGGCGAGGTTGGTCCCCTTGGCTAAGGCTTCAGTCGCGCCCTGGCGCATTTCCCATGACCAGTACTCATCATGACCGAGGGAGTACATGGACTGGTGTTGAGCCAAGAGATGAGGTCTGGCGTGAAGATCGATATCTGTCCAGTGTGAGACATCGAGACCGAGCTTTTCCATGTGATAGGTAACCGGGTACTCATTGCCGAAAAAGTCGGCTGCACCCATTGCCCAAGCCTTGGGATAGGGCCGATCAAAAGAGACGACGCGCGCGCGTGCCGCTCGGGTGGACTCTCCAGGTGCTGGATCTCCGTCGTAAAGACTGGATCCACCCCAGCGGTTGTAGGCCTGCCAGGTGGCCACAGCGCTCTGAATGAGAAAGGGAGCCTTTGAGCTGTCGTCGCGCACGCAGAAGGGAACCCACTGCTGCCAGTTTGAATCCGTACGAAGGCGAATGAGATAGAAGCCGGGCACAAAGCGTTCGTCAATCGGAATTTCGAAACTTGGCGTCCAGTTGGCGCAACTGATGGTGTGAAGGTCATTGCTGCTTGGCGCTGCTTGGCGCTGGCCGGGGATGCTTTTCGTGCGCATGATGAGTCGTCCACCATGACCGCCGTAGTAACCCATGCGGTAGAAGTCGGCATGAACCTGAGCGGCAGTGGTGTTGATGTAGAGCGTGATGCTCTCGCCACGCTGCGCACTTACTGCGCTGGTGAAACCTTCGAGCCCACCATCGGGTGGATAACCCGAGAGGACCCAGTCAGTGTCTCCTGGCTTGGCATTTTCTTCGATAACCCAACGTGCTCGGGCTAGGTCCACCCCTGAACGCTTCGAGATCTTGTGAAAGTGCTCAGCTAAGGATGGTTTCCCACCGCCCTGTTCCTTGACGGGGTCTGGTGCTCCGCAGGTGGACAAGGCTGCAGCAGCGCCGGCAACAGCCGTGGATCCAAGGAGAACGCGGCGGTTTATGGGGGATGAGAGGTCAATCATGATGGCTAGCTAAGTCCGAGCCTACCGATGCGATCGCCTCTTTACGAGGAGGGCGATAGCGTGGCGCAGCGTGACCATCGCAAGAAAGTTTCCAGGGCGTCTGCGCACCGGCTTGGGCCGGATGCTTCGCTGGTGGCGCCAGTTCGGGAACGAACTAGCGGTGGTGGGACCCGAGGACGATCTCGCTCGCCGTTTTGGCTATTTTGGCCGCGGCACCGCACTCCTTGCCCCGCAGGGCGCGATCTATAACGAGCATGCGATTGAGATCGGCGAAGACAGCTTGATAGGTCCGAACGTATGTCTGACCGCAGGCATGGCGCCTGGCCAAGAACTGGTGAGTTATCCCGTGGTGAAAATTGGTGATCGGACCCTCATTGGCCGCGGCAGCCACATCATTGGACACTGGTCGATTGATATCGGCGACGATATTCAAACTGGTCCCTACGTGTACATCACGGATCAAAATCATGCCTACGAAAACCCTGATGAACCCATAGGCCGCCAATGGCCGGTCGAGGCCGCAGTCACGATTGGCTCTGGCTCCTGGCTTGGCGCCAACGTCGTGATTTTGCCGGGATCGAGTCTTGGCAAGCATGTGGTGGTTGCCGCTGGAGCGGTTGTGCGTGGGAGTTTTCCCGATCACTGCGTGATCGCCGGTGTCCCGGCTCGCATGGTGCGTCGCTGGACCTTAGAAGCTGGCTGGCAGGCTGTCACTGAGTCTTAGGAAGGCGCAGTACTGAGCCCTGACTGGCCTACGCTTAGGGTCGTGCCCGACCGTCCTTGTTACCTTCTGACGGTCACGGGACCCGATAGACCAGGTTGCGCCGGTCGACTGTTTGAGTCCATGCGTGACCACTGTTCATCCATAGTTGACATCGCCCAGATCACGATCCGAGGCCATCTCGTGCTCTGCATAGAAATAGAAGCTTTCCCCGGGGTCAGTCTGAGTGATCTCACGGAGGCCACCTCAAGTGCGGGCCTTGCCCGAGAGGGGCTTGGGGTGGCAATCGTTGCGGCTGATAGCCAAGAAGAGGTCCCAACGGGCAAGCGCCTCATTGTCCACCTCCTTGCACCAACTATTAGCGCAACGGACTTAGCGACCATCTTTCTCGGCATTGCCCGTTGTTCGGGAAGTGTTGAGAGGATTATTCACCTCGGCACCTATCCGGTGAACGCCTATGAACTCTTGGTGATTGGTTCTGACCACGAAGAACTTCGCCGTGAACTCTCGCGTCAAGCGGCTCAACTCACCATGGATATTGCCGTGCAACGCGCGGGCCTTCACCGCCGAGCGAAACACCTCATTGTCATGGATGTTGATTCCACTTTGCTCCAGGGTGAGGTCATTGATCTGCTTGCCGAAAAGGCTGGCAAGGGTGAAGAAGTTGCGGCGATCACCGAAGCGGCGATGCGCGGCGAACTCGATTTCGCAGCTGCATTGTCCGAACGCGTAGCCCTACTGGCCGGACTGCCCGAGACCATCTTGACTGAAGTGGGTCGAGAGGTTGCACTGACTCCAGGAGCGCGCACCTTGATTCGGACTTTAAAAAGACTCGGCTATGTTCCTGCTCTGGTGAGCGGTGGCTTTGTGGAAGTTATTGCTGAACTCTCTCAAGAACTCGGGATAGAGCACGTGGTGGCAAATCGCCTTGAAGTCAAAGGCGGGGTCCTCACGGGCAAGGTCTCGGGCCCCGTCATTGACCGTGCAGCTAAGGCAGAAGCGCTGAAAAGCTTTGCGCTTGAGGTCGGTGTCCCCCTCAACCAAGTCGTTGCGGTGGGGGATGGGGCTAATGACATTGACATGCTGGCCACCGCTGGACTCGGCATTGCCTTCAATGCAAAGCCAGCGCTTGCCGATGTTGCTGACACCGCACTGAATATCCCCTATCTCGATGCGGTGCTGTTTTTGTTGGGAATCTCTCGTGAGGAGATTGAGGCTCTAGACGAGGAGGCAGCCTCAAATTCGGTTTAACCTCGGCATTAAGGATGTCGGGGCTATCGGAGCCTTGTTTTTATCTCCATCGCGCACTGTTGTGCAGCCCGAGCCGGCACCCTGGCCTCATACTTTCGCCGCCTTGGTGGATGAAATCACAAAACTCAAGGCTTTTCGTGTCACAGGCGAGTCGTACATTGTGGGCATGAGTGACTACCCAAAACCCCAATACGACCACGACGACCTAGCGCTCCAGGGCTTGGGGCGTCGTAATGATGAAGACCTCCTCAGCGAGGAAGAGTTAACGGAGATGCTCGCCAAGAGCAAAAACTTGTTGTGGTCTCAGGAGAGCCACCAGAAGGTTGCGCTTGGCTCCTTGGAGGGAAATCTTCCTGAGCTTTTGGCCTCATTCATCGGAGATGGACGGCGTCACTACCTCATTGCTGAGCTTGACCCCTACCGCTATGTGCAATATCTCGTTACTGAAAAGGACGAGGTCATTACGGAGTGTGTTTCTAATCGGAACCAGCACTCCGAGCACCTGTTCTCGGAGGCTGAACTCGAAGCCATAGAGAACTTGGGCTTTAGGCCTCCCGTGGATGGAGATAGGAATCGTCCGAATTATGCCCACGAGGGCCAAGGTATGGGGGCGATTTTTCCAGCTGCCGTTCTTGGCGCACGGGTCATGCGTGAAATTTTTGGGCTCCATGCGAATTCGAC
>CAZTQJ010000018.1:0-1281 GCA_964615615.1 uncultured Acidimicrobiaceae bacterium | reverse complement strand
GGGAGCCTCTCGGAGGTCATGCTGGGAATAATGATCTGGAGCGCAGCTAGGGGTCCATGCTGGCAGCAGCCACTACGAGAGTGTTGAGCCTCGCTCAATAATGGCGTCAGCCTCGCGAGAGAGCTTTTCTTGGTCAAAGCGTTCTTGTATCCACTTTCGACTCCAGGCCTGCTCGGCAATCCAGGCTTCATAACCAACCATGGCCCCAATGTCCTCATACATCTGGCGAAGTTCTGCCACGACGACGGCATCGAGACTGGCGATCGAGGATGCGAGTTCTACAGCGCGGCTCAGGAGGAGCTCGTGACTGGTCAGCTCTGTCACGAGTCCCCAGGCGAGGGCGGTATTGGCGTCGATGAACTCACCGGTCAAGCTCATGCGCTTGGCTCGGTCTAGGCCGACGAGTTCAGGAAGTCGAATAGTCATACCGCCTCCTGGCATTACGCCAACACGGGCATGAGTATCGGCAAAGCTGGCCCGCTCGCTGGCGATGAGAAAGTCACAGCCAAGGGCGAGTTCAAGGCCACCGGTGACTGCTGGTCCATTGATGGCACCAATAATGGCTTTCCGGTGAGGGGGAAGGAGTCCCAATCTGCGCTTCTCGCCTTCCCAGCGCAATGCGCGAGTTCCAGCGAGTTCAGATCCGAGCTTCCGGAGGTCAAAGCCTGCACAAAAGGCGGGGTCAGCGCCGGTGAGCACGAGGGCGCCAATAGCGTCGTCAGCATCGAGTCCTGTGATCTGATCGGCAATTTCTGCGGTCATTTCAGCGGACAGGGCATTTCGTTTCTCGGGTCGATTAAGGGTTAATACCGCTACACGGTCTCTGCGTTCAACCAGCACCATCTCGGACATCCCTACCTCCTTGCCTGGGAGAACGGTAGCGCTCAGGGGGCTGTTGCCAGAGGGCTACGTCCTCCTTGCGAACTTCGCACTACGGTTCGGGGACAAAGTTCGGTAAATATCAAGCGGAGGTTGGATCATGGCAGGTAAAGCGAAGCGGGTGGCACTCGTGAATGAGGCTGGTGGCTATGTGGGACCGGCCCTTGCGCGCCAATTTGCGAGTCGTGGTCATGACCTTGTGCTCGGTGGTGCGAGTGATGAGCTGCTTGCTGAATTGGAAGCCATGGGCGCCCAGGTCGAGTCGGTGCAGGGTGTGCGCAATATGGCTGACCCTGACGCTGCACCCAAGTTGGTTGCCGCAGGGCTAGAGCGCTTTGGACGCATCGATGCGGCAGTTGCATTCTCTGGTCAGATCATTCCGGTGAAGTTCTTGGACTCTAC
>CAZTQJ010000017.1:0-11571 GCA_964615615.1 uncultured Acidimicrobiaceae bacterium | reverse complement strand
GATAGCTTCAGGTGACTGGAGTTCAGACGTGTGCTCTTCCGATCTACTCACCATTCTCGAGTCCTACTGCTCCCTCGATTACGGGATCAGCGACTGGAAACGGAACGATCGAGGTGGACTTCACTGCACCTGAGGATGACGGCGGAAAGCCAATTACTGGCTACCAGGCAATAGCGACCCCTGGTGGCCGCAGTTGCACCACCGATGGCTCTTCTTCGCTCAGCTGTGTGATCCGTGGACTCACGAACGGCGCAAGCTATGCCATCAGCATCAAGGCATTCAACGCCATTGGTGCAGGACAAACGGTTCGATCTGCAGCACTCCGCCCTCATGCGGTTGCGGCATCTGCACCGGCAAAGCCCAGTGTTCTCGGTCTTGATGCCACTTTGGCTGTGACTTGGCTTGCGCCTAGCGACAATGGTGGGTCAACAGTGAGTTCGTATCGCGTGACCGCATTTAATGAACTCGGGGACTCTGCAGGTACCTGTACTGCCGCAGCGCCACTGCTCACCTGTCGGATTGCTGGCCTGCCCAACAATGCCACCTACACCGCATCGGTAAAGGCCATCAATGGGGCTGGTATCTCGGAAGCGTCAACTGAGTCATCTGCAGCAATCTTGCGGCCGTCAACTATTCAGGCCATTCGTTGCATGACGACTGATGCCAATACCTGCCTAGCGGTTGGCACCAATGGGACAATCTTGAAGACCAGTGATGCTGGTGCTTCCTGGAGCCGTCAGACCTCGCCAGTGACGAGCACGCTCAATGCGATCAGCTGTCCGACTGAAAGCAGTTGTGTTGCCGTTGGTGCTTCGGGCAAACTCCTGCTGACGACCAACTTGAACACCTGGACAGTGGTTCGTACGCCAAGCAAGGCAGCCTTGAGTTCTGTTTCTTGTGCCACGTCGACCAGTTGCGTCGCAGTGGGTGCGGGAGGAATAGCGCTCGTCGCAACGACTTCGCTCACCAGTTGGGCTGTTGTCTCTACTGGTGTGACCGCGGCCCTTTCGGCGGTCAACTGTGTGAAGAGCTGTATCGCCGTGGGTAAAGCAGGCGCCATCGTCGTTTCCAAGGACAAGGGAATGACCTGGACGCCGACCCTAGGTATTCGTGCTGATTTGAGGTCTGTGAGCTGTGCAAGCGCTAAGAAGTGCATCGCGGTTGGTAAGGCCGGAACAGTTGTTTCCTTCAAAAAGGGCGGGACGGTGGCAACACTCCTGGCCTCGACAGGATCTCGCGATCTCATCGCCGTGCGCTGCCTGGCGAGCCTGAGTTGTGTGGCCGTTGGCGCTGGTGGATTCCGTTACTTAAGTGCTGACATGGGAGTGAGCTTCACCGCCGATACCATCGGCGTTGCTACAGACCTCTATGCCGTAGATGCGACAAGTTCGGGTTCCTTCATCACCGGTGGTCCTCTCGGCCTCCTGAGCGCTTCATCGAATGGTGGCGCTACTTGGATTCCGGCTGTCTACCCTAATTAGTTTGGATCAGGACCTTGTGGCCTGAAGATCAGGCAGGAGATGCGCAGTTACCCCTTAGCGGGGTCAGGGTGGTCGATCTGTCAAGGGTCCTCGCCGGTCCTCTGTGCGGCTCAATACTTGGTGACCTCGGCGCAGACGTCATCAAGCTTGAGTCGCCTGAGGGGGACCCCTCCCGCTTTCTCGCGCCGCCAAGCCATGGTGAGGGTGCAAGCTTTTACCTGGCGGTTAATCGGAATCGCAGGCTTGCAAGGGTCGATCTACGCAGTGAAGAGGGCCAAAAGCAATTGGCCTCCCTCCTGTCGTCTGCCCATGTGGTGGTGGAAAACTTCCTTCCCCACCAGGCGGAGGCCTTGGGTGTGGATGCATTGCGTGAGGCCCATCCTGAACTTGTCTGGATCAGTATTCGCCCTTCGAGCAATGGTTCTGCCACCGACGCTGCACCCGCCTTTGATCTCTTAGCCCAAGCGGCCTCGGGTATTTTTTCGGTCAATGGGCAGGCGGGAACTGGGCCAGTAAAAGTAGGGGTACCAGTTGCTGATGTTTCCACTGGCCTTTACGCGGCCATAGCAGCCTTAGCCGGATTGGCGAGTGGTCAGGGATGCCACTGCATTGTTCCGCTTCTCGAGTCCACCGTTTCACTCTTAGTGAATCACGCGCAGGGTTTTTTGGTGACCGGTGAAGAACCCGCACAACTCGGTAATGATCATCCCAATATTGTTCCCTACGGGGAGTTCTTCGCTCGCGATGGAGCCTTCATCGTGGCCGCTGGAACTGATGAGCAATTTGTGAAACTGGCCTCCCTGCTCGGCCATGACGAATGGGCGAGCGACGAAGACTTCGCAAAAAACCGTGACCGAGTGGTAAACCGCGAAAGGCTTTGCGTGATGCTCAATGGAGCGTTCAGTAGCGAACTGCGCAACACCTGGGTGGAGCGCTTGGTGGCCAATGGAATTCCTGCAGCCCCCATAGCCAGCGTTGGGGAAGCCATCAGGGCGGCTCATGGTCCGACGGGGGACTTTCTGGCCAGCGCCGAGCACCCAGCAGGGGACTACCTAACCATGCTCAACCCCATTCGTTGGAATGGCAAAAGGTTGCCCCTACGACATTCCGCGCCCGTCGAGCCAAACCTTGACCTTCGTGTTCTCCGAGAGATTGAAGGGGAAAACGCATGAGGTCTCGTCCGAAGCGCTTGCTGGAATTTGAGGGGGAAATCCCCGATGAACTCGTCAGGGCTTTTGAAGGCTTACTTGCCGAAGGCTCAGGCTGGGTAAATCTTGTCCCTGAGGTTATCGAGCCCGATGATGTAGCGCGGGCCAGTTTGTTGGGTCGCCATGGACCCACAGCCATGGGGACCGTCATGGCGGCACATGGCTGGCGCAGGAAGAGAATTCGCCTTGGCGTGATGCATCCCCAGGGACGCATCACGCCAAAGGAGCTCACCAAGCTCGGTCTGGCTATCCCTGAAGGATGGCGCTTGATTTCCTCTCATGCCCGAAAGGGGATGGTCCTAGAGCCCTTAGCCCAGGCCGGAGTAAGGGAAGTCTTAGGGTGGACCAAGGAACTCTGCTTAGCCCTTTGCGTCATGGAAACTACGGGAAAAGTTCGCGCTGAGATTTACGAACCGAGACTTTCGCCGTCAAAATAATCGATGGTGGTGAAATCGCTCACTGCTTGTCGCCTGAGTTTGATGATTTCACGTTTGGGTTCACCCAGCACAATAAGGCAGGCCACCGCAAATGCTTCAGGAAGGTGGACCAAGGCTTTGAGTTCATCTTCATGGACGATGGGCATGGTGGTGATGACGCCACCTAGTCCCCGTGCTCGAGCGGCAAGTAAGACGGACCAGGCAAAGGGGTAGACGGAGGCTCCGCCGGCGAAGCTATATCGATCGAGGTCGCGATCAACCGCCGCCAGTTCCCGAAGGTCTGCGGCCACGAGGAGTAAGGCCGGCGCCTTATGGAGTTGCTCAGCAAAGCCAGAACCATCTCCAGCGAAATGTTCAGCCAGACCGGGTGCTGCCTCAATGGCCTTGCGCTCGGCATCGAGATCCGTGATGGGGGCAAAGGGGGTGAGTCCAGACAGCGTCATGGAGAGGTAGCGATACCAGCCCAGGAGGTAGAGGTCGCGGAGATCTTTTCTTATCTCGGGATCGCGAATGACGACAACCTTCCAGGCTTGACGATTTCCCCCTGAGGGGGCGAATCGTGCATCGTCCAAAATTTCGGCAATCTCTGCTTCTTCGACCGATCTTTCGGTGAATTCACGGCTTGCTGGCGTCGTGCGCAGACTTCTGAGGAGATCCATAGTTGGGACCCTAATGCATGCCCCGGGGCGCTATTGTGCGACGAGCCCGCAATTTAGCGGGCTTAGGGGGCAGGAAATGGCTAACTCGTTACGGGGCAAGACCGTCGTAGTCACTGGCGCTACGGGCGGCATAGGTCTCGCCACCGCCCAAGGCCTCGGGGAACTCGGGGCTTCGCTCATCATTAGCGGAAGGGACCCTGACAGAGGCCGCAAGGCCCTCGAGATTCTTCGTGCGCGGGGCTTACGCGCGGAGCTCGCATCCTTCGATCTGTCTTCCCTGCAGTCAACGAGGGAAGGCGCAGCGAGCATCTTGGAACGCGTCGACACCATCGATGTCCTCGTGAATAACGCAGGCCTTATCTTGAGTGAGCGCAAGATTACTGAGGACGGTCTTGAAGCCACGATGGCGACGAATCACCTCGGACCATTTTTACTGACGCAGCTCTTGAGCGAAGCCGTGACTGAACATGGCGGGCGCATCGTGAATGTTGCATCGACAGCTCACCGCAGCGCGAGAAAAGGCGTTGAAATTGATGAACTCCATAGGCTTCCGACTTATCAGGCCATGGACGTCTACGGTCGGTCAAAGTTGGCAAATATCTTGTTTACGACAGAGCTTGCTCGCAGGCTGGCACCACGAGGCATTACGGCGAATAGTTTGCACCCTGGAACTGTTGCCACGGGTTTTGCCCGAGACGGTGACGCCAGGGGCTGGCTGGCCTACGGGGTCAAACTCATTGCACCCTTCATTAAAAATGCCACTCAAGGCGCTCGGTGCTCGGTATATTTAGCCTCCGACGAGGCAGTGAAAGACGTCACGGGCCGATATTTTGTGAATTGTCGCGAGCGCAAGCCTTCGGCACAGGCTCAGGATCTTGTAGCTGCGCAGAAACTCTGGGAGCGCTCGCTCACCTTATGCAAGCTCGTGGAGGCTTGAAATGGAAAAACTCATGTATGTGCTGTGGTTCCCTGAAGACCTTGGTCCTCAGGCCCTAGGCGAAAAGCTTCGCCTTGAAGTTGCACCTCGCCTGCTTGACCTGAAGGTGCTGGGCCTCACCATGGATATTGATGACGAGTGGGCCGACGTGAAGCCTCCGGTTCCCGCTCCCGTTGGAGAGGTGCTTCCTCGTGCGATTGTCTCTGTGTGGGTGAAGGCCTATGACTGGCGAGCACCCCTAGAGGCCGTTTTGGCTGAGTACTCAGAGCGTTTGCTTTGCTATGAAGTGGTGGAGTCGCTCTATAGCGATTACGGCGATTCACCTTGGGCAGAAGTTCGCAACTGGGATGACGGAGAACGAAGCCCAGGAATCCTTACTGTCGCACTCTTTCCCCAGAAGCGCGGGACCGTCTTCGAGGAGTGGCTGCGATTTTGGCATGACCACCAGTCACCGATGTCTGAAGCCATTCAGCCCCGTTGCCGTTACGTGCGCAACGCCGTCTTTCAGTCCTTGACGGAAGGTGCGCCTGCTTGGCGGGCAATCGTGGAAGAAGCCTGGCCATCGAAGGAAGCGGTGCAAGACCCTATGCAGTTTTTCTGTGCCGACGGGGATGCCGACCTGCTGACCGCAAATGTTACGACCATGCTGGAACATGGCGACAAGCTCTTCGATATGGAAGACCTGCGCTCACTGACCTTGAGTGAATGGATTATGAAAACGCCAGGGAGGTCCTAATGCCTAGGTGGTCAAGGGAAGAGCTGGTGCAGGCTCACGATCATTTCGTAGCAGTGGCGGGGGAATGCGCCCGCAGCAAGGAGTGGAGGCCCTGGGTTGAGCTCTTTACTCCCGATGCGACCTATTTCGAACATTGCTTTGGCTCCTTTAGTGGCCGCGAAGAGATCTATGCCTGGATCAGCGAAACCATGGGCCAGTGGCCAAACTCGGAGATGGTGGATTTTCCCCACGATTGGTGCGTGCTCGATGAAGAGCGTGGTTGGTGGATTTGTCAGATAGAAAATCGCTTTAGGGATCCTGGCGATGGCAAGGTCTATGAAGAACACAATTTGACCGTCCTGCACTATGCCGGGGATGGACTGTTCTCCTATGAGGAAGATGCCTATAACCCGGAGAATTTTGCCCCGGTGCTTAGGGCTTGGATTGAAGCCGAGCGAGCCCACCGTGGCTAGGCAGATGCTTGATGTCGTTGTCGTGGAACGCGAGGCCGTGAAGGTTCAGGGCTGCATTGAAGATGGACGCTTATTAATCGCCCCCAGTGATCTGCAGCCACTCATTGGCTGGACGCTGAAGCCCGAAGGGCTCTGCCAAAAGGGGAGTTGTGTAGTGCTTCGCGACCGCGAGGGCATTGAGCGTGATGGCCTACTCGACCTTGAGGGAATCTGTGCGCACCTGCGTTTGGCCTATCGCTTTGATGTCGAAGCCCTCACCGCGGCTGTTGCCGTTGATCCTCTGGCTCGAAGCGGAGCGCTTGAGGGCCTTCAGGCACCAGACTTCACCTTGCCCGATTTAGACGGCAAGGCCCAGTCGTGGAGTCAATGGGATGGCCACAAGCGTCTCTTGGTCACCTTCTCCTCCTGGTGTGGATGTCGCTACGATCTCCCGGGCTGGCAGGCCCTTGCCGATGATCTCGCTGACACGGGCCTCGTGGTCATCTGTGTTGCCTTAGATCAAGACCCTGAAGAGGTCCGGCCTTTCGTAGACGGCATAAGGCTTCCCGTCCTCTACGACCCTCACCACTTACTCGCAGAGCTCTATGCAATCTCAAATGTGCCCACCGTGGTGTGGGTAGATGAGGAAGGCATGATCGTGCGACCCAATGGGCTGATATTTGGCACGGATACCTTTGCGGATTTCACTGGAGTTGATTCGACGCCTCAACTTGCTGCAATGGCACGTTGGGCCAGAGATGGCGAGCTGCCCCTTTTGGCTGCTGAAGCCAAGGGGGCAGTGGCGGATCTGTCCGACATAGAGCTTGAAGCACGCCTTGCCTTTAAACTTGGAGCGCAATGTCTTCGTGATGGAAAGCCTGAAGCCGCTCGTCGAAACCTCGAAGAGGCTTCCCGTTTGGCACCCTTTGATTTTTCAGTGCGTAGAGCGGCCATGCCATTGCTTGGCAAGGACCCTTTTGGCGATGAGTTCCTTGAGGCCTATGACCAGTGGCAGGCCCAAGGGGCGCCCTACCACGGCGTTGATCTCGATAGCTCGAAGAACGCGTAACGAGCCTCTCCTCGGGGTAGGCAATCTGCCTAGGGGCTGCTTACTGATTTTCTCGAAGATCGACAACCACGGTTCCCACAGCTCTGTCCCAGAGCTCTTGGCGCAGGGGAGTCCACAGGATCATGAAATAGGTCCCTATCCAAACGAAACGGGCAAGGGCACCAAGGATATTTGGTGACTGGAAAAAGGCTCCAATGGCCATCGGGATGCCAATTTTGATGGCCAGTTCACGGATCGCCATAGCCCCTCGGGTCGGCAGAAGGCCTGAGTCAAGCAGTCGGACCTGAAGATTCATGAGACGCATAGCGGGCGTTTGCCCGCGTTCCCAGGTGATCACGGACCAGATCAACCAGCCAATCCCAAAGGTGCAGATAAAGAGGAGTTGGTCTAGGAGAAATTGGCCAAGCCGTTTCCCTACTTCTGCGAGGGGAGGGCTACTGGCGGGTGGGCTCGCACTCATCTTCTCAGCCTAGACAGGCCCGACTGGCTTTCCGGCCACTCCGCTGAGCTTCACTGAGCGCCACATGGAGTAAATCTTGTGACCTTTGGCCCTATGAGGCTCCTGTTTTTTTATTCATAGTGGGGAGAGGAAGTTTTAACGAGGAGTTCTACATGATCGCTGCATTGGTGAATCTTTCAGGCCAAGGGCATTACATCGATTGGGGCTGGCTCCATATCTCGGTTGCCAATGCACTGGTGATTGGGCTTTTGGTGATCACCTTTGTGGCCGCGGTGGCCCTCCCATTCCCCAAGGGCAAGGAGTAGGTCATGACGAGCACTGATAGCGAAGAGCTGAAGAGTGATCCATCAGCGGGCATGTGGACGGCAAAGGTTCGCCGCTCCATGCTTAAGGCACTGCCGCCAGAGACCATGTTGCCAGACTAGCAGCCCGCTTATGTGAGTTCCTGGATCTATGTATTCGGTGTAATCACGACTGCTGCCCTCGTGGTCGTGATTGGGTCTGGTCTCGTACTTTCCTTGAAAGGTCCACAGTGGTGGCATGTGAGCTCCCTTGGGCGTTACGTCAACTCCGTTCACCTCTGGAGCGTTGAGCTCTTTTTCTTCGGCATGGTGGTGCACCTTTGGGGCAAGTTCTTCATGGCCGCATGGCGAGGAAAGCGTGCGATGACCTGGATACTCGGCGTAGTGACCTTCCTTGCCTCTATCGTCACGGGCTTTACCGGCTATCTCTCCCAGAGCAACTTCGATTCCCAGTGGATAGCTACGCAGGCCAAGGACGGCATCAATTCGACCGGTGGCGGTGCCTTCTTCCACGTCATGGATCTCGGTCAGATGCTGATGTGGCACATTGCACTCTTGCCCATCATCGTTGTGGTGCTCACCGGTCTACACATCGCCATGGTGAGGATTCGTGGTGTCGTGCCACCCTTCGCCGACATTGATCACAAGAACGAGGTGACTTCATGAAGCAGCCAAAGCAGTTCAATCCTGATCGCGATGTTGCTCCCTGGAAGGGTGCTTACCGTCGCTACGACCTCTTGAAAGAGGGGGCAGTAGCACTTGCCGGCGTGTTGCTCCTTACGCTGATTCTCGCTGCGGTGTTCAGCTCTCCTGATGAGCGTGCCCTCACGCTCCAGCAGTGGTCGAAGGCCGATCCCATGGACTTCACCTTGACTGCCGCTGCGGAACTTGCGGGAAGTTCAGCAACCGCGACCTATGGCGCGCCTTATACCCATGTTGCGGGCTCTGGAGCGAAACTTGGCCCCCTGAACCTTCAGAGCTTGATGGGAGTGGCTCAGCCCATAGATGCGCCAAAGGCCTTTGTGCTCGATCCTCTGGCTTCGGTTCCTAACGATCCAGCACTGAGCTCAGCGCTGCAGCGTTACCAAGCAGCAGCGAGTCCTCAGCAGCAGGTCTGGAACGATACATACGCCAAGGCGCTTGCTCAGGCCACGTTGGTCAAGGGCAACGTTGTGGTGAAGCCAGGCAATTTTGGACCCGTAGCGACCCTGGTGGCGGCGACGAGGTCCATGGCACAAACTGGTGCCCTCGATCAGGCCGTCATCACCGAGAAGGGCTTTTATTCAACGGATTACACGAAGCCATCGCTCTTCTTGGCTGATGGTGCGTGGTTTATGAATCACGGCGTTGCCCAGCACCTTGGTGGCGACCAGTGGGGAATGATGAATGAGACCGGAAACTATCCGGGTCAGGCATGGCTCTGGCTCTACACCTTCTGGTACCAGATCAAGCCTTTCTCGACCTCTGAAAACGCTGATGTTCAAGTCTGGGCGCTGATGCTCTTGCTCACGGCTGTCCTGGCCCTCTTGCCCTTTATTCCGGGCTTGCGCTCGATTCCACGCTGGAGTCGGGTCTACCGGCTGATCTGGAGGGATCACTACCGCTCCACCCGCTGAGCCTTTGCCCTGAGACCACTACCGTGGCGCCAGGGCAAAGGAGGACAGGGAATGTGGATGAAGCGATCGGCTACTGAGTTATTGGACCCGGCGTCGACTTTGCCAGGCCGTCCTCAGGCCATCATGACGCCGGGCGTCAATCTGGTGCTCGCAACGCCCATGGCCTTGCCCTTCCCCGCGGGGATAGAGGTCGCGATCTTTGCCATGGGTTGCTTCTGGGGTGCAGAACGGGTGTTCTGGCAGATTCCCGGGGTGTACACCACTGCCGTGGGCTACAGCGCAGGCCAGACCCCGAATCCCAGCTACGAGGAAGTTTGTTCGGGTTCTACGAATCATGCCGAAGCAGTCTTAGTGGGTTTTGATCCCAGCTTGGTGAGCTTCAGGCAGCTGTTGTCACAGTTCTTCGAAGGTCATGACCCCACTCAGGGCTTCCGCCAGGGAAATGACCACGGCAGCCAGTACCGATCCGTCATTGTTGCCCAGGGCAGCCAACAAGAACATGAAGCCTCGGAGGTGTTGGCCGCCTACCAAGAGCTGCTCTTGGGTCATGGCCTAGGGCCAATTACCACCACCATTGAGCGCGACCAGGTGTTCTACTTTGCCGAGGACTATCACCAGCAGTATCTCGCCAAGAACCCCGACGGATATTGCGGGCTTGGGAGCACGGGCCTGAGTTGCCCTGTGGGTATTGAAATTAGGCCAGCGGAGTAATTAGCGGAGGGCTGAGCTGGCCAGGCCTATGGCCTCTACGGCTTCACGCACGAAGAGATCAACAATCTCACCGGCTGGGATCAGCGAGTCAATCGCGCCAACTGCCTGGCCGGCAGGGTAGCCCTCGCGTGCGGGGTCAACGCCAGCCGTGCGCTCATCGCCACCAAGGTGGAAGTAGCCACCGTTCATGGAGATACCCAGTTGCTCGGGAAACTTTTTGAGCTCTTCGGGGTGCTGCTCGAAGTGTGTGGTGGTGTCATTGCGCAGGACGCGCATGGTCTTGCCGGAAAAGGCGCGGCTCACCAAGGTGTCGGTCTCATCTGAGGCCAGCATCTTGTCCTTGAAGCCGATGACCGCACGAGCTTCAGGGCTAGCAATAAAGCGGGTGCCAACCCAAACGCCTACAGCACCGAGTGCCAGCGCAGCTGCGAGTCCACGGCCATCAAAGATGCCACCTGCGGCAACGACGGGAATCTGCTTACCTACCGCGTTTACGATGAGGGGAACTAGGGGCATGGTGGCCACTTGTCCGGTGTGGCCTCCGGCTTCGGTGCCTTGGGCAACAACGAGGTCGCAGCCAGCATCGACTGCACGGCGTGCGTGCTCAACTTTGCCGCACATGTTGACCACGAGAACCCCGGCTTCATGGCAGCGCTCTACGGCTGCTTCAGGCACGCCTAGGCCGGCAACAAAGCTCGAAGCTCCGTGCTCAATCAAGAGATCGACCTGACGCAAGAGGTCTCCACCCATGGCTGTGAGGAGATCGACACCGAAAGGTTTGTCAGTCAGTTCTCGCACCTTGATCATTTCTTCAACCATGGTGTCAGGTGACATGGTCGAGGCCCCTAGGCAGCCATAGCCACCGGCTTCAGATACTGCAGCAACGAGGGCATGGTAGGAGACGCCACCCATGCCCGCGAGCATGACCGGATGGTCGATCTTGAGCATTTCGGTGAGCTTGGTGGAGAGAGGATTTGCCATCGGCAAACCTTAGCCCTGCGAGGCTTCCTTCCCAGAATGTTTCTGCCTGAGGAGGCTGATACCAATGGCTCCGGCGACCAAGGAGGCCACAAGCAGGCCGACCTGAACGCCTCGGAGGTAGTCGGGATGTTCGGGGTAGATAGAAGTCGCAAAAAGGAGAGGGACCGTGAGGCCAACGCCACAAAGCAGGCCCAAGCCCAAGAGCGATTGCAGGCTCAGCCCCAGAGGTAGGGCTAGACCAGTGATGCGCGCGGCGAGTAGAGAGCTTCCCGCAACGCCCAGGCCTTTGCCCAAGGTTCTCGAAAGCACGATGGCCACAAAGACCAAGCCGGTGCCCTGAAGGACTTGGCCATTAATGCAGACTCCTGCGGCCGAAAGAATAAAGAGCGGCAGGATGATGAGCGAGGAAAGCCGCTCGCTCCAGCGCTCCAATTGCTCGGCGCTTCGTTCTTGCCTGGGCTCTCGCCTTGGTACACAGAGTCCACCAATAGCTCCCGCAAGTATGGGCTCGATGCCCGCCGCTGCCAAGCTGACAAAAAGACC
>CAZTQJ010000016.1:0-11737 GCA_964615615.1 uncultured Acidimicrobiaceae bacterium | reverse complement strand
AGATAGCTTCAGGTGACTGGAGTTCAGACGTGTGCTCTTCCGATCTGCTCCAACTTTGACGCCTGTGCCAAGACCCCAAGTTATGGAGATCCCACGGTTAGTCCTAAGTCCCTGCAGCATTGGTTAGTTCGCCAAAAAGAAGATTTTGAAGTTGCAATCAATGTATTGCGGCTGGCAGGCGTCAAAAAGATCTACCTCGATCAAGGCCCACATTGCGATGCCTGCAATATCTTTGGGCCGGGCACTCGGGCCACTTTTGCGCAACTGGCCAAGCAGTACCCAAGGCTCGTTGTGGTGATCAGCCCAGCGCGAGCGATAGAGGGTCGAGATCGTCAAATAGTGAGCAGCTTGCCTTGCCTTCCCCAAGAAATTTCTCGGGGTGAATGCCTAGTCCCTTCGGTGGAGGGCCATCCTTACGCGCAGGTCCGGGGCGGGCCTGACGGCTTTCATGTCTGCGACAGCTTTAAGCCAGGCGTACTTGAGCCACCTGGCTGTCCTACATACTCCTCTGGAGCGTTTCGCTATGCCGCGGCGAGCGTCACTCCTATCCTTAAGCACTGGCATCTAAAGCCACTGCCGGTTTTCTCGCCATCTGCGCGATAACGCTCAAGCACTCCGCTGTGTAGCGATAGCGCGGGATAGAGGTCAACCGCCTCCTGGCTGCGAATATTGCTAGGGTCGCGATTATGCGCATCTGGAAAATCTTGGTGTTGATCAACCTGTTGGTACTTGGTAGCCCCAGCATCGTTAGCGCTACTAGCGCTGGGCCCAAAGCGACACTCTCCGCTGTAACTTCGCTGTCAACACTCGCTCGTGGTGAGCGGTCACTCTCCCTGACTGTGGAGGGTGCAAATGTAGATTCCTGTTCGGTGTCTGCAAGCCCTGCCATCCCGAATTTTCCCCGCAGCGTAAATAACTGCAACGGCGTGCACGCTTTAGCAATCACGCTTCCCGTCAATAGCAGCTTGGTCGATGCCAAGTTCAGCCTGACGGTAAGCGCAGTAGCGGCGCACAGCCCAAAAGCAAAAACGCTCAAAATTGTGCAACAACCGGAGTACCGGGTACAGCTCTACGGCGACTCCATCGCTCAACAATTTGCTCCCGAGTTCACCTCAGACCTTGAGGCCACTGGCGCGATCCAGGTCCAGACTGCGACCTTCCCCGGCGCTTCACTCTGCGACGCAATTCCTTTGGCGACACTGGATGCAAAGAGTTTCAAGCCCGACCTTGTGGTGATCGAATACGTCGGCACCGGATTTACCGCGTGCACAAAGACAGCAGTGAACGGCGCCTACGGTTCAAGCAAATTCTTAAAGAACTATGAGGCCAATGCCGTGACTATCGCAAAGATTTTTAAGGCAGCGAAGACCGCTGCGGTACTTTTCGATGCCGGCCCTACCCCTCCTGCAAGCAATCCTGGTGCCGTGCAGCCCCAGAGCATGCAGCTGCACAACGGAATTATTGCCGCTTACGATGCTGCCGTTGCGAAATTGGGCTCTTTGGCTAGGCGCATTGATCCAGGTGTTGCGGTTGAAGGCTCTGGAGGTGCCTTTGTTACGAAGCTGCCCTGTTTGGCGGCAGAGCTCGCCGGAGACAAGTGCACGGGAGGGTCATCAAATGGCCTTCAAGAAAATTTGGTGCGATCCACTGGAGATGACCTGTTTCATCTCTGCCCGACGCCCTTCGCAGATACCCTCTGGTGGGTACAGGGCTGCCCGACCTATGCCTCTGGTGCGGTGAGATATGCCGCAGCGGCTACGGCCCCCATCATCACAAACTGGGGCCTTAGCCCCGTTCCCGTCTTCTTGCCTTAGGGCTTTCGCGCCAAGACGGTTACCAGGGGCGGCAAGATAACCGGATCCATGCCCGGCGACACTTCGCTCATGGCTTCGAGATAATCGGCTACCGGTCCAGGCCCACAGCCAGCAGGGCCTTCGGCCCAAGCATCGACAAGTTCGAGTCCCGCATCGATCACCAGCCTGGGAATCAGGGCCCCGATATCGGGATGGAGCGCGCTTGGCATGAAGAAGGGCTCGCCGTCGATGCGACCTGCTCCGGTGATGGGTTCTTGAAGCAGTAGCCATCCTCCCTTCCGCACGGCCCGCGCCATAGAGGCGATGGCGAGGCCGGGGTCGACTACATGAAGGAGAAGGAAGCGGCAGTAGGCGAGATCTACTTCCTCAGGAAGCGTGAGTTCTTCGGCTGCTTGAGTCAGCGCTATGACCTGACTGAATTTTGCAGCTCTGGTGGCGACCTGGTCTCGTGTCCTTGGATCTGCATCAAGGGCGTAGATCCGACCGCTGGCTCCAACGACCTCAGCCAGGGCAACGGCAACGTCACCCTGACCTGCGCCCACGTCTACGCAGGTCCAGCCTGCACCTAGGCCGAGACGTTGCAGGGCGGTGAGGAGAGGGCGACGATAGAGGTCGTCTCTCAAAATACGCTCAAGGGGCTCGACAGGATTTGCTTCCACCCTCGTATTCTCGCAGAGCAGTAGCACTAGGGCGAAGGCACGGTATCAGGCAGGGTATGGTCAGGCCATGGAAATGGTCATGATGCTCGCAGATTCAGCCCAGGTTGCCGATGGCAAGCTCTATATTCTGGGGGGAGGTTGGTCGATCACCGGACCCCAGCCCTTCCCTTCGGCAGTGGCAATCAAGCTCAATCTGGACTGGACGAGCGAGAGCCAAAGTCACCACTGGGAACTGGCGCTCGAAGACGAAGACGGACAGCCCGTCATGATTCCGAGCGAGCAAGGTGCGGAAGCCATCGAAGTCAGCGGAGACTTCACCCTCACCCCACCAGAAGGCGTGGCTCCGGGTTCAGCGCTGGACTTTCCCATTGCGGTGCAGCTTGGCCCGGTGCCTCTCCCGCCAGGCAGTCGTTACACCTGGAGATTTTTCATAGATGGTGAGAACATCCCCGGTTCTTCGGTGAGTTTCTCTACTCGCCCCCTGATAGATAGCGGCGATGAGCCTGACGCCTGGAACGCCTAGCCTTTTCAAAAGTCCCAGTAGAGGAGATCAGCGTGACCAGTTACGAGCGGCCATTTGGTAGGTGCCTTGAGGATTTTGTGCTTGGCGATGTCTACCGGCACTGGCCAGGTAAGACCATTACTGAAGCCGACGATCATCTCTTTTGCATGATCACCATGAACCATCACCCGCTGCACACCAATGCTTGGTTTGCAGAGCATGAATCAGTACAGGGGCGAAATGTTGTGGTGGGAAACTTGGTTTATTCCCTTGTGCTTGGCATGAGTGTTCCCGATGTTTCTGGAGCGGCGATTGCGAACCTCGAGATCGAGACACTTCAGCACAAGCACCCCACCTTCCACGGGGACACCATTTACGCCGAGACTCGAGTGCTTGAGGTGAAGCCTTCTTCTTCGCGTGAAGACCGAGGCATTGTGACGGTGGAAACCAAGGGCTTTAACCAAAACGGCCTCGAGGTTTGCTACTTCAAGCGCAAGGTCATGGTTTGGAAGAGAGAATTTGCTCCTCAGCGTCGGCGTCCATACGGTGACGACGTCTGGTCTTAAGGGTCCTGAATTCAGCGCCAGCCTGCTGGCCTGGTCTCAGGCAAATCTCCGAGCATTTCCCTGGCGAAATACCCGCGACCCCTGGTCCGTCCTGGTCAGTGAATTCATGCTTCAACAGACGCAGACGGCTCGGGTGGCAGAGCGCTACCCGAGCTTCATGGAGCAGTTCCCAGGTATTGAAGCCACAGCCAAACAAGCGCCCAGTGAGCTCGTTAAGGCTTGGATAGGTCTGGGCTACAACCGCAGGGCACTGCGTCTCCACGCTTGTGCCGTCTACTTGGCTGAACAATGTGGTGGGCTCATGCCACGAGACGAAGCCCAGCTTCGTTTGCTCCCAGGAGTGGGTGCCTACACCGCAAGGGCGGTGATGGCTTTTGCCTTTGATGTTCAGGTTGGCGTGCTTGATACCAATGTTGCCAGGGTGCTCAAGCGTCTTGCTTTGGTGGCTCAGGAGAGCGCTAAGGAAATGCAGGAACTCGCCGATAGCTTGGTCCCCGAAGGCCAGTCGTGGAACTACAACTCCGCCATCCTCGATTTTGGCGCGACCCTCTGCAGCGCCAGGGCGCCACGTTGCGATATCTGCCCCTTTTCGGATCGCTGCGCTTGGCAAGGAGGCAAGTTTGGCGAAGCTGATCCTGCAGCCAGTGGTCTCCATGCGCCCCTCACCCAAGCACGATTTAGTGGCTCAACCCGTGAGGCAAGGGGGAAGCTCATCAAGGCACTTGCCTCAGGTGAAGTCGATAGTCGATCGCTTCCGCGCATTACCCAACGCGAGCCTCAGGAGGCAAAGAAGATTCTCGAGGCCTTGGTCGCCGACGGCTTAGTAGAGAAATTTGGCCGCAGAATTCGGCTGGTCGGCAGCGAAAGCCCGCCTAAGACGCGGTCAGGAAGTTAATCACCGCATCATTCACTACTTCAGGCTGCTCAAGGTGCATAAAGTGGCCAGCGTCTTCGATGATCTGCATGGATGAACCTTCACCCAAGAATGCGGTGGGATCGCCAGCGGCCTCAAGGCTGAAGCAGCCGTCTTGGCGACCGTGGAGGTAGAGGGTGGGAACCGTTCCTGGTGCCATAAGTGCTTCCTGCTCAGCCGCGTAACTGGTCACATGGCGGGTTTCATCGAACATGGCTCGGTAGTAGCCGAGTGCAGCCTGCATGCGTTCGTCGCTGCCTATGCATGCCTTGACATAGCCGAGGTCCTCGGTGGCATCAAAGCCGGGCGACCAATCAGCCCAAAGGCGATCGATGAACTCGCAGTCGTTCATGGTGACCACCACATCAGCGAGTGCATTCTGGAAAAAGAACATGTACCAGCTTCGCTGCAGCTGGTCGAAGGTGAGAAATGAAGTCGCCACTGCCGCGAAGGGCGGAACAGCCATGGCCACGGCCTTGCTCCAACGCCTTGGTGCGCTGTTGATCGCTCCGTAGCATGCTGCTGCGCCCCAGTCATGACCGATGAGTACGGCATCAGCGTCACCACCTAATGCTGCGTGGATGGCATTGGCATCGCTCGAAAGGGCACCAACTTGGTAGCCACCATCGGGAGCGAGGTCACTTGGTGCGTAGCCACGCATGGCCGGCGCGACAGCGTGGTAACCGGCCTTTGCGAGTCGGGGGAGAAGGTGACGCCAGGTCTGAGGGGCATCGGGGAAGCCATGCAGGCAGAGCGCGAGCGGACCATTCCTTGGCCCCATTTCGAGGTAGGAAAAGGTCATGTTGTTGGCTTCAAGCTGTTGGTAGTCCATAGCCGAACGCTAGCCCTCTGGCTCAGGGTACCTTCTACTAGGTGAAAGTGACCTTCTTTGGAACGCGAGGCTCCTGCCCCTGTGCCGGCGAGGGCTATCAGCGATACGGCGGGAATACCAGTTGCGTCCTAGTCACCATCCCCGAATCTGATCCATTAATTCTTGATCTGGGCACCGGTCTTCGGGGCCTCGGCACTTGGCTGGCGACTCAGTTAAAGGCTGAGGGCAAGCCTCTGCGAGCAAGCGCGCTTCTTACCCACCTGCACTACGACCACCTGCTGGGTCTCCCTTTTTTCTCACCGCTGCAAGATCCTGGCGCAGTCCTCAATATCTATGGTCCGACTCAGCCAGACGGGCCGCTCTCCGAAGTTGTCCCAAGGGCCGTTCAGCCCCCCTTCTTCCCACTGCAACTCAAGGAGTTCCGAGGGGGAGTTCACCTTTATGAGGCAGAAACAGCCGACATGGTCGGCGATGGCTATCGGGCCATCGCTCGGCGAGTGGATCACCCAGGTGCGACGGTGGGCTATCGCATCAGCTCTGGAGACTCGGTACTTGCCTATATCCCCGATCACCAGGCTCCACTAGATCGCCAACTCGTGCCTGAAGCTGTCCACGAACTTTGCGATGGCGCAGATGTACTGATCCATGATGCGCAGTACAGCGACGAAGAATTTGCGCTTTTGCCCGACTGGGGCCATTCCACGGTTGCTTATGCCGTGCAAGTGGCGGTCAGTTGTGGAGTCAAGCATCTCGTACTCTTTCATCACGATCCCACCCATGATGATGATGAGGTCGACCGCCTCGTAGCATTGGCTCAGGCAATTCCTGGTGCCGATCAACTCGAATCGATCACGGGAGCACGAGAGGGCGAGACGCTTGCGGTGGGGGGAAAGCAATGAGTACTGCCATTAACCAAGGGCGTTATCGCGAAGTACTGGGTCATTTCGCTTCCGGAGTAACCGTCGTGGCGGCTTTGACCGAGGACGGCCCCCTAGGTTTCACCTGCCAGTCCTTCTCGGCACTCTCCTTGGACCCAGCCTTGGTCATGATCTCGCCAGCGAAGACCTCAAGCAGCTGGCCGCGCATGCAAGCAGTGGGGTCCTTTTGTGTGAGTGTGCTCTCGGATGAGCAAGAGGCAGTTGCCCTAGCTTTCGCCACTTCAGGTGGGCCGAAGTTTGAAGGCCTCGGCTATCACCCTGCAGCAAGTGGCTCTCCCATCATTGATGAGAGCTTGGCCTTCATCGATTGCGAGATTGATCGTGTCATTGAAGCCGGAGATCACCTCGTGGTCATCGCGAAGGTGCGTGAACTTGGCTTGGGAGAAGGAAGACCTCTCCTTTACTATCGCAGCGGTTTTGCGGGACTCGGGCAATAGCTATGGAAATCCTCAACACCAGCATCGAAGGCCTCTTCTTTATCCATCCCGATGTGCATGCAGATGACAGAGGTCGCTTTGTCGAGTCCTATCGCCGCGAATGGATTGTCGGTGGTTCTGAGATGCTCCAAAGCAACCGAAGCGAGAAAATCGCTGGGTCATTGGTTGGCCTGCATTATCACCTTCACCAGGCGGATTATTGGTATGTCCTTCGTGGCACAGCTCGCGTGGTGCTTCATGACCTCAGGCAAGGATCACCCACGCAAGGGGTTACCTTGCTCACCGATGCCAATGAGCACGACGACCGTGGTATCTATATACCGCCGGGCGTGGCCCATGGCTTTGCAGCCCTCACGGATCTCCTGCTCCACTACCAAGTGGACGCTTACTATGACCCAGCCGATGAACTTGGCCTGGCTTTTGATGACCCGGTCCTCGGCGCTGACTGGGGCGTGACGGATCCGGTTTGCTCGGCAAGAGATCGGGGAAACCCCATTCGCTCGGCCATTCCCGACAATCTTCTTCCCCGTTATCGCTGAGCCAAATAGTGCTCCACGGTCAGCCCTTCGTAGAGTTGAATAGGAAGCAATGATTCTTACCGCCATCCTCTTGATCGCCGTTGTAGCGCTCGTGCTCGTACTGCTCTCCTTGGCTCGCCAGCAGCGCGAAGATCGCTCGATCGAAAGCTATCGGCGTGCTCTCGACACGCTCGAACATCTCAGCGATGACGGCACACGTGAGCGCTCTGGCCCTTCGCAATTACGAGCTCCTCGCCCGCGAGAAGATGGACAGCCCTTGGTCTTTGATGATCTTGGTCGAGCTCGCATGGAAATTTCGTCAGCCATACCGGCGGGAAGGCGGGGCACTGACTGGGCGATGCACCGCATGGAGAACCATCACAGCACGCGGACCGTCCCCTGGGTTGTGGCCGCTGGGGTTGCCGTCAGTCTTTTGATTTTGGTGGTCATTGGTACTTCACTGGCGAGTTCTCGTCATCACACTACGAGTACCAGCACGCTCACCGAAAAGCACGGCAAGCACGGCAAGGCAACAGCGAGTCAGCACGCAGTGACTTCTGTGACCGCATTGCCCACAAAATTTGAGCCCGTAGCCGGTAGCGATGGTTCCACCTATAGGCCTCCAGCAAATAGCTATGTCCTTGAGGTGAAAGTAACAGCACCCTGCTGGACGGAATTAGTGAACTTGAGCACGGGTCAAACAGCCTTTGCCGCCATCGTGAATCCTGGATCGCCACAGCGTTTCAAACTTTCTGGTGAGACCCGCCTTTCACTTTCCGCTCCCTCTGGAGTATCCGTGAGACTCGACAGCGAAGCCGTGGTCATGCCACCACTTGCGGTGCCTTTGGTGCTGACCTTCAACCCGGCTGCCTAGAGGACGCAAATTCCCTAACTTCTTGGCCTAGACTTATCTGGATGCTGAAATCATCATCTTCAAGTGCTTGCCTAAGGCGGGGCCTTGCTGTTGCCGTGCTGAGTTTTGGGGCACTCCTTGGTGCTTGTTCGAGCAAGACAGCAGCACCTCCCTCGTCAATGGGCATGGTGATGCATAAGACACTGCCCGCCAAAGTGATGGCGGTGGAACTCACTGACCAGTTTGGCAAGCGTGCAAGCTTGGCGAAGTTGAATATGAAGCGCAGTGTGGTCCTGCTTCCGTTCTTGACCCTTTGCCCTGAGATTTGCCCCCTCACTACGGGCAACGCGCTGGCAGTCCAACAGCATCTGGACCGCAGTAAGGCGAAGGGAAAAGTGCTTCTCGTGGAAGTCTCGGTGGACCCAGCCAGAGATAGCGTCTCGAGACTTTCGGCTTACGCCCAGCAGTTCAAGTCATCGGTAGTGTTCGCACGCACGAGCCCAGAAGATCTCAAGGTCTTGGCCGACTACTTCGGCTGGTTCTATGAGCGCTCGGTACTGACTCCCAAGGAAATTGCTAGCGCCCCCAAGGACTGGCTGACGGGTACCGAAATTACGAGTGACGTCGCCCACTCGGATGGCTATGAGTTGATCGCCCCAAGAGGTCAGTGGAAATTTATGAATGCCAGTGCGCCAGCATTCAAGGGCAAACTCCCCCCAAAGCTCACGGCTTACCTCACCGAAGAGGGACGGCAAAATTGGAAGCAACCAAGCGTGCACAACTGGACGCCAGCGGAACTTGATCAAGCCATCAGCTGGTCAACTGGATTGAGCGTTTCGCCCAAATCAGACGGTGGATGACTGCTCAAGGGCTAAAGGCCTTCTTCGCAGGGTGGGGAAGTCCGAGGGCATCGAAAAGGAAGGTGAGAACCATGGCCTCCTCCTGCCAAGCGTCGTAGCGACCTGAGGGGCCCCCATGACCTGCTTCAAGTTCGGTGCGCAAGTAGTAAGGGCCGCCAGGGATCTGGCGCAAGGCATTAATCCACTTTGCGGGTTCCCAGTAGGCAACTCGCGAGTCGTTGAGGCCGCCCGTGGCGAGTACCTGGGGATAGCGGCGAGCTGAACCGTCAGCGTTACTGGCTGAGACGTTGTCAACGGGGGAGTAAGCACGAAGTCTGCGATAGGCCTCTTCGTTATGTAGGGGGTCGCCCCATTCCTCCCACTCGCCAACCGTGAGCGGGAGGCTCTCATTGCGCATGGTGGTCAACACATCGACAAAGGGAACTTCGGCAATCACCGCGGCAAACAGTTCGGGTGCGAGATTGTTCGCGGCCCCCATGAGTAGACCGCCGGCGCTGCGGCCACGGATGGCAAGCTGATCAGCATCAGTGAATCCCTGCGCGATGAGCGCCCTAGCCACATCGACAAAGTCCGTGAAGGAGTTCTCCTTGTGCTCAAGGTGGCCCTGGTCATACCAGCCACGGCCCTTTTCACCCCCACCACGAACATGAGCGATGGCAAAAATAACGCCTCGGTCTAGCAGCGGAAGGCGCATTGAGGAAAAACTGGGATCAATGGAAATCTCGTAGGCGCCATAGCCATAGAGGAGGAGGGGAGCAGGCTTTGCGGGAGGGCTAGCTGCCTTATCGGTGAGCAGATCACGATGATGGACCAGGGAAACAGGAATGAGGGCACCATCGCTTGCGACTACATCGAGGCGGAAAGAGACGTATTGCTCCGCCTCGAATCCGCCGGGGACTTCGATCTGGCGGCGAAGACTTTGCACTTGCGTCCGGAGATCAAGGTCAAAGATTGCTCTTGGTTGCGTGAGCGAAGATGTCAAGACCCTGAGATTTTCGCCGTGGGCTAGAGGCGTGGGAATGACGTAGACGAGTCCCGGCATGGGGGCGTCCACTTCGAAACTCTCAGGCTCTAATTCATAGATGCCCTTAAAGGCCTGCACCTGTGCACGTAGTTCAGCATCGTGACGAAAAGTAGTGACGAGGTATTCGCTGGTTACGACGAACTCAGCAAGCCTGCGTCCAGCTTGGTGGGCAACGACTTCGTGAAAGCCACCAATGACGTGATCGCCCTCACTGGCGAGGATGCGAAAGTCCACCGCGGAGTCATTGGTGAGCACGACAAAGTGGCCCCTTCCATCTGCAGTGCTGCGATGATCGGCGAAGTACTCAACGCCTGCTCTGCGGCCCATGATGCTTGCTAAAGGCGTTTGGGTTGCAGCGCTAGGAATCCACCAGGCTTCTGAGCTTGAGTTGGCATGAGCTTCAAGAATGATGGCTTCGCCATCACGAGTAGCACCTAGGGCAAGGGAAAAGAGGCGGTCATCTTCACGGTAGATGAGTATGTCTTCCTCGCGGGGACTACCTAGGCGGTGAAACCAAAGCTCATGGGGCCTGAGGGCCTCGTCAAGAGTGAGGTAGTGCACCGAGGAGGAATCCTTCGACCAGGCAAGGCCGTAGGTCACCGCGTCTATGACATCATCGAGATCTTTCCCACGGTCAAGATCGCGGAATCTCAAGCTGTATTGCTCATCGCCAGTGAGGTCAACGCCGTAGGCGAGAATTCGTTGATCAGGACTTAACTCAAAGAGGCCAAGGGAAAAGAATCCGTGGCCTTGCGCTTCGATATTCTCGTCCAAGATGACCTCTTCGCCTGCTTGGGGCTCAAGTCCATGAGGCGGCTCGAGGTCAGTGGCAGGGCAACGCAGATGGGTTTGATAGCTAGCGCCGTGACGAGTTCTTGAGTAGTACCAGTAGTCACCATCGCGAACCGGAACAGAGAGATCATCTTCATTGATGTGGCTACGGATTTCGGCGAAGAGGGCCTCGGTGATTGCCTTTCTCGGGCCAAAGAAGCTATCGCTATAGAGATTCTCCTCGCGAAGGTAATCCAAGACTTCTGGGTCATCGCGATTTTCGAGCCAGGCGAGTTGATCTACACGCGTCTCACCGAAGGCCTGTTCTTCATGGGCTATGGCCTTGGGTTTTGGCGGCATGGGGGTCGGCATCTGGCTCCTGGTTTGAGGGATGTCACGATCCTAGGTGGGGTTGTTACTATCTAGGTAGGGGAAAGCCCTAACCGTAACTGTGAGGAGCCTCCGTGGCGACAATTGAAGGTCTAGATCTCAGCCGCTACCAACTTGGTTGGAGTGACGCCGAAGACTATGTATTCAAGCCAAAAAAGGGTCTCAGCGAGGCAATCGTTCGCGAAATGTCGGAGATGAAGAAAGAGCCCGAATGGATGCGCGACTTTCGCCTCAGCTCGCTGACCAAGTTTGAACGCAAGCCCATGGCTCCGTGGTTTGCGGTCAACATGCCACAGCTTGATTTCCAAGATATCTACTACTACATCAAGCCCACTGAAAGCCAAGTTCGCGAATGGGAAGACCTTCCTGACGCCATCAAAGACACCTACGAGAAGTTGGGTATTCCAGAGGCGGAGCGTAAGTACCTCGCTGGGGTAACTGCTCAGTACGAGAGCGAAGTGGTCTTCCACCGAAACCGTGAAGACCTCGAAGCACTTGGTGTGCTCTTTTGCGACATGGACACGGCCGTGCGTGAGCACCCCGAACTTGTGCGTCGATGGTTCGGGACGGTTATCCCGCCTAACGACAACAAGTTTGCCGCCTTGAACTCCGCAGAGATCGGAAGAGCACACGTCTGAACTCCAGTCACCTGAAGCTATC
>CAZTQJ010000015.1:0-11984 GCA_964615615.1 uncultured Acidimicrobiaceae bacterium | reverse complement strand
GATAGCTTCAGGTGACTGGAGTTCAGACGTGTGCTCTTCCGATCTGGCCTTCTCGACCTCTATGCACAAGCTGGTCAAAGTCCATGGTTGGATAATCTCCGCCGCGATTGGACGCGCGATGGCACCTTGCAGTCTTGGATAGCGAGGGGCATACGCGGGGTTACGTCTAATCCCACCATCTTTGCCAAGGGCATCCAAGCCTCCAATGCCTATGACGAGCAACTGCTTGCTGTTCCTGCATCGACAACTACCGAAGAGGCCTACTGGGAATTAGCCGTTGTCGATATCCAAGAAGCCTGTGACCTTTTGCTACCCATTCATCAAAGCAGTGATGGCGAAGACGGTTTTGTCTCCCTAGAGGTCTCGCCCTACCTAGCCCGCGAGACGCAGGCCACGGTGAAGGCTGGACTCGAGCTCGTGGAACGGATTCAACGCCCCAACCTCATGGTGAAGGTGCCCGCCACCATTGAAGGCCTCGAAGCGATCGCCGAACTCACGGCGGCTGGCGTCTGCGTCAACGTGACCCTTATCTTCTCCATCGACCGCTATGTCGCGGTGATGGACGCCTACCTCGAAGGGCTGAGACGACGCCGAGCTCAGGGAGGCGATCTGTCGTCCATTCGGTCAGTGGCTTCATTTTTTGTTTCGAGAATTGATAGCGCGGTAGATGCCCGGCTAGAAGACGTCGACCATGGCCGAAGCGCAGTGGCCCAAGCGAGGAGGGCGGCTCAGGTGCACGCTGAACGCTTTGCTAGTCCCCTAGCCCTTGAGCTTTTGTCATCAGGGGGAAGAGTCCAAAGACCACTGTGGGCTTCCACGTCGACCAAGAACCCCCTATTTCCCGATCTGCTTTACGTTGATTCGCTGGTTGGACCAGGTTCTGTCAACACGCTTCCTGATGCCACGGCGCTCGCCTTCGATGACCATGGTGACTGCAGCCCACGCATTGGCGATGAACTTGAGGCTTCCCTTGCTTGGCTTGATGGCCTTGTGGACAAAGGCATTGACCTTGAGGTCATCACGGAGACCCTTGAAGCCGAAGGCCTCTTGAGTTTCCAAGCTTCTTTTGATGAATTGTTGGCTGCCCTTGAGGCCAAGCGCAACGCAGGGTGATTAACCAGATCCAACTCCTGTCTGCGCTTGACGGCGACTTGAGTGCTGACTTGAGCCTTATCTCCTCGACAGCCGCAGAGCGCCTCGACTGGATGAAACTGCAAGACCTCGAATTAGCCATCCCTGAGATTCGCCGTATTCGCGAATTGGTGAGCACGCATCCTGTCTTGTGGCTCGGCATGGGCGGCTCTTCTATGGCGGCTTGGCTGTATGCAGAGGCAAGCGATCACGGCTCGGCAATGAGGATCATTGATTCCACTCACCCGGCTACCTTTGCTGAGCTTCCCGACGACCCCTTCGTTTTTGTTGCATCAAAGTCAGGAGGAACCTTTGAGGTCCAAGTCGCCCTTGCCGCCCTGCAAGGCGCGGGCGTCAAGCGGGAGCGCTGCATTGCTGTCACCGATGAGGACTCCCCTCTGTGGGAACGCTCCCTAGAAGAGCGCTGGGCAGGGCGTTTGGCGACACCCAAAAATGTTGGCGGAAGATTCTCACCACTGACGGGCTTCGGATTACTGCCAGCACTCTTGCTTGGCCTCGATATTGAAGAACTGCTTCGTGGGGCTCGTGCCGCTGACCTTGAGGCCTCCATTGCCGAGGGCTTCGCAGCTGCAGCACTTCCAGGACTCCCGCTCTTGGAACTCATGCGGCCTGCTTCGCGAGCCTTTCTCGGCCTGTGGCTCGAACAACTGATCGCTGAATCGAGCGGAAAGAACGGTAAAGGCTTCATCCCCTTGCTCGGCGAGGCTGGGTGGCAGGGCTCCCGGCAAGACCCACAAGCCGGGGAGTTTGCCCTCGGCCGCTACTTACAAGAGAGCATGGTTGCTGTGGTGGCAATGTGCTGTGCCATTGGTGTTGACCCTTTTGATCAACCGGATGTCGATGAGTCCAAGCGACTCACCGCGAGTTTTTTGGCTGAAGGAAGCAGTCCAGTCGTCCAAGAACTAGCGCTCGATGGCCTTGCTGGCTTCATCAGCGCTACTCCTGGACTGCGTTACGTCGCATTGGATGCTTACCTTGACCCAGGTCGAATGGCCGAAATAGAGCAACTTGCGTCGCGCTTGTCCCAAGCTGCAGGGCTTCCCGTGATAGCGGGCATGGCCCCCCGCATGCTGCATTCAACGGGTCAACTCCATAAGGGTGGGCCAGATGGTGGCCTCAGCATTCAGCTCTTCGACCAAGAGCTCGTAGATCTTGCGATACCGCAGCTGTCCACCAGCCTCGCGCTAGTTATCCGTGCGCAAGCAGACGGTGATGCTCAAGCACTGGTAGCCAAGGGGAGAAAAGTTGTGCGATGCCTCATAGGGCTCTAAGTTCTTTTCCAGCGCGGATTGGCCTAGCACTAGGTCGATCGAGGTCTTAGGGGAGGTGGCGAGGTGACGATTGACAGTCCGGCTGACCTCATATCCGCCTCGGTAAGCGATCTCTGCGATGAGGCCTCCAAACTGCGAAATCGTAGGACGGGAAACCGGATTACCTATTCGCCAAAGGTTTTCATACCGCTCACCATGCTCTGCCGGGATCGCTGTGGCTATTGCACCTTTGCCAAAGCTCCTGCACGCATTGAGTCTCCCTTCATGGAGATCGAAGAGATTCTTGAGCTCGCTCAGCGCGGTAGTGACGCCGGCTGCCATGAGGCCCTATTCACCCTCGGCGAAGCTCCTGAAGATCGCTACGAACTTGCTCAGCGTTGGCTCCAAGACCATGGATATCAGTCAACCGTCGAGTATCTGGTCGATGCCTGCGCGGCCGTGGTTAAAGAAACGGGGCTTTTGCCTCACGCCAATGCTGGGGCCCTCAGCAAAGCAGAGCTGCTCGCGCTCCGTGAGGTATCGGCGAGTCAGGGCATGATGCTCGAATCACTGCGTGGTGACCTCGATGCCCATCGTCTTGCCCCCGATAAGACCCCAGAGCGCCGTCTAGCGACTCTTGAGGCAGCGGGAGAGCTCGCCATTCCCTTCACCACCGGTGTCCTGGTCGGTATCGGTGAAAATCGCCAAGACATCCTCGATGCCCTCTTGGCCATTGGGCAGATGCATGAGCGCTACGGCCATATTCAAGAAGTCATCGTGCAGAATTTCTTGCCCAAGCCTGGTACTGCAATGGCTAAGCACCCGGCCTGTGACCCCGAAGAGCATCGCTGGGCGATTGCCGCAGCACGCTTACTCCTGCCAGCCGATATTCACCTTCAAGCTCCTCCTAATCTCACTGACGACGTTGCTGCGCTGATCTCCGCTGGCATTGATGACCTCGGCGGCGTCTCACCCATAACCGCTGACCATGTCAACCCTGAAAGGGCTTGGCCCACCCTTGCGCTCCTCGCTGACGAGGTCAGCGCTGCGGGCTTTGAACTCGCCCCTCGCATGACCATCTATCCTGAATTTGCTGCGCAGCGCGAGCAGTGGATCGCCCCGGCCATGACGAGCGCCGTGCTTGCTGCCAGTGACGCTGATGGTCTGAGTCGCGATGATCTCTGGTTTTCGGGAGCTGACTGCGAGCCCCCGAATCTGCTCGCTAGCCATCCTGGTGGATATCAGTCAGCAGGTAGTGAAGTACTTGAGCTGCTCTCCGCCGCTCAACTCGGTCAAGAGCTCGATGAAGCCATGATGACTTCGCTCTTTTCGGCGAGAGGTTCTGAAGTTCGCGCCATTGCCGCTTATGCAGATCAGTTGCGCAAAGAGGTCATCGGCGAAGACGTGACCTATGTCTTCAACCGCAATATCAACTACACCAATGTCTGTACCTTTAAGTGCAAATTCTGTGCTTTCTCCAAGGGCCCCCTATCGCTGAACCTTCGCGGGGCGCCCTATGTCCTGACCCTGGGCGAAGTCACCGAGCGCGTAGCGGAAGCAGCGGCCATGGGGGCCACTGAAGTCTGCCTGCAAGGGGGCATACACCCTGATTTCGATGCCGAGTACTACCTCGACGTGGTCAAAGCAGTTCGTGAGGGCAGTGAAAACATCCACATCCACGCCTTCAGTGCCCTCGAGGTGCATGAAGGCGCAAGGCGTGCGGGCATTGGCCTCTTTGACTATCTGAGCCAATTGCGCGATGCGGGTTTGAAAACTTTGCCAGGAACTGCCGCAGAGATTTTGCATGATGACATCCGCGCAGTGATTTGCCCGGACAAGGTAAACACTGAGGAATGGCTTGAAGTTCATCGCCAAGCTCATGCGGTCGGCCTCTCGTCAAATGTGACCATCATGTTTGGCTCCGTGGAGCAGCCAAAACACTGGGCACGCCACATTGCCGTGACGAGAGCCTTGGCTCAAGAGACCGGCGGCTTTACGGAATTTGTTCCTCTGCCCTTCGTGCATATGGCAACTCCGGTATTTCTCAGGGGTGGCGCACGACGTGGCCCAAGCTTCCGAGAGACCCTCCTCATGCACGCCGTTGGGCGCATTGCCTATCGGGGCGTCATCGACAACATTCAGGCCAGTTGGGTGAAATTAGGAACCGAAGGCACGCGCCAGCTACTGAATGCCGGTGTTAATGATCTCGGGGGTACCTTGATTGATGAGAACATCTCTCGTGCCGCCGGAGCGCTCCACGGTCAAGCCATGGATGCTGATTCGCTTGCGGCCATTGTCGCTCCCCTAGGGCGACCCTTGGTCCAGCGCACCACCCTTTACGGTAGGCCCTCCTAAGCGTCTGCACCCAGGAAGATGCGCGGGCATCGCTGATGCGCCTCTCCCCTAGTGATGAAGAAGATCAGACCGCTTTGCTCGAAGGCTAAATGCCTTCAAGCAGCATGCGTGCCTTGAGTACTGCGCGTCTTGCACGCGCGAGGCGCTTCTCGAGTTCCTTGCCCGCTGCGTCACCATGGATGGTGGCACGCAGGGCATCAAGGGCTAGATCCGCAATCGACTCTTCGATCCGACCCAGTTCTCTCGCTAGGTCTCTGGCCCCTTCTTCGCTACTCACGGAGCCACGGTAATGACATCGAGTTCGCCATTGGCATACTGAGCTCGCAGGACCTTTTTGTCGAACTTCCCCACCGAGGTCTTGGGAATCGCATCAATGAAGGTCCAGCGCTCTGGAAGCCACCATTTGGCCACACGGTCTCCAAGGAAGGCATTGAGGTCTTCGGCACTGATCTGGGAGTTTGCTTGGCGCACGACGCAACACAGAGGCCGCTCTTGCCAGCGCTCGTCTGGGACGGCAACTACCGCAGCCTCGAAAACCTCTCCATGGGCCATGACCTCGCCCTCTAGCTCAACCGAGGAAATCCACTCCCCACCGCTCTTGATGACATCCTTAGTCCTGTCGGAGATGGTCATGAATCCATGACCATCAAGGGTCCCAACATCTCCGGTGCGTAGCCAGCCGTCTCGGAACTTCTCAGGATCGGGATCTTGGTAATAGGACGCGGTGACCCAAGGTCCGCGAATTTCGAATTCACCGACGGCTTCTCCATCATGAGCCAAGACGCTTCCGTCATCATCGGTAATCCGAACTTCAACGCCGAAGACCACCCGTCCGGCCTTGACCCGATAGTCCATGGCGTCCTGGGGCTCAACCCAATGTGGCGGGATGGCAATGGAGGCCATTGGACTGGTTTCGGTCATGCCCCAAGCCTGAATGATGGGTACACCGAACTGCTCCTCGAAGGCTTCAATCATGTTTCTCGGGACAGCAGATCCTCCAGCGGTAACGCAACGAAGCGAGGAAAGGTCTGCAGAACGTTCACCGGCCACGCGCAAGACGTCATTCCAGACCGTGGGCACACCGCAGGCAACACTTGGTCGGTGTGCTTCGATCATGGCCACGAGGGGCTCGCCCTGCAGCAGCTGTTGGGGCATGAGGAGATCTGCTCCTGCTAGCCAGGCTGAGTATGGCAAGCCCCAGGCGTTGGCGTGAAACATAGGCACGATGGCAAGAACCCGATCTGATTCGACAATGCCAATGGAGGACGCGGAGCATTGTGCAATCGAATGTAGGTAGGTCGAGCGGTGAGAATAGACGACGCCCTTGGGATTGCCCGTTGTACCAGAGGTGTAACACATGGCCGCTGCGGAACGTTCATCAATGGCTGGCCAGTCGTAGGAAGTGGGCTGACCGGCAAGTAATGCCTCGTAGTCATGCACCTGCCACGGGCCATCCAAACTTCCGCCCCCTGCGATGATGATGTGCTCAACCGTGGTCAGATCCGCAGCCACCCGTGCAAGGAGAGGCAATAGCGAATTATCTACGATGATGACCTTGTCGCCTCCATGATTGATGACATAGGCCAGCTGCTCGGGGTAGAGCCGGATATTCAAGGTATGGAGAACTGCTCCCATGCAGGGGATGGCCAGGTAAGCCTCTTGGTGGGTCTGGTTATTCCAGAGGAAGGTGCCGACCCTGTCCCCATCGCCAACACCGAGGCCGGCTAATACGTGTGCCAACTGCGCTGAACGCTCTCCAACTTCGGCAAAGGTCGCCTCAGTAAATCCATCACTACTCACCGTGATTACCTTGGACTGGGCGTGGGCGGCAATGCCGAATTTAAGAATTTCCGTAATGGTTAATGGAGCATCCATCATCGTGCTGAGCATTGGGTCTCCCTTGGCTGAGGATTGAAATCAACCCGATGGTAGCGCCTTGATTGTCGCAAGGTTGCTGCGCCACGAGACCATTGCTTTCATGAAGAAAATCCTGATCTTGGCCTCCATCGCCCCCTTGATGTTGCTCGTCAGCTGTGCGAGTTGCCTGGCGCTCATCGCTCCTTCGGGATCAGCCAGCCTGTCAGCTACTGCCCAAGCTGCGGTATCCCTAGAGACCTGGTCTGCCATTGGGCGGATTCGAGATTGTGCTGCGAATCCAGAATTTCTCGGCGCCTTGCAATTCGTTGGCCTGATGCCTCCTCAATTGAATTCGAGAGCGTGGAGGGAGGCTGCCGGCAGATTCTGCAGGTCAAGGCCAAAGGAGATCATCGACGATGCCTCATTGCGTAAACGCCTAGCAATACTGGGTCTTGCCTTAAGGGCTGAGCCCCTCTTGCCAGCCCGAAGAGCGCTCTTCATCGGCTTCGCAGCCTCAGCCCTGGGAAGGCCATATCGCTGGGGCGCGACGGGTGAGGCGGCTTATGACTGTTCAGGGCTGGTCTATGCGGCAGCGAAGTCCATTGGCCTACCCCTGCCTCGCATAGCGCAGGCCCAATTCGACGCTGGCCGAGTTCCAGAACAAAGCTCTGGCAGGCCCGGAGACCTCGTGTTCTTTGGCGGCGCGCTCGATGACGTCAGCCACGTTGGGATCGTCATCACTCCCCTACTGATGATCGACGCGCCTCACAGTGGCAGTTTCGTGAGACTTGAAAATAGCCAGTGGACAGATGTTGTGGGAGTCCGCAATCTCCTTGGGGACTAACGCAGGGCTTGTTGTCCCGGGAATACTGGCTTCGGGAGGTCTGAGTGTCCCATCAAGTAACGATCGACCTCATGCGCCGCTGATCGGCCTTCGGCAATTGCCCAGACGATGAGACTCTGACCCCTGGTCATATCCCCGCAGACAAAGACGCCCTCGCGAGAACTCTGCCATTGTTCGTCAACCTGAACCGAACCCCTCGCGTCGAGCTCCAAGCCGACTTCAGCGACCAGGCCTTCACGCTCAGCACCCTCAAAGCCCATGGCGAGAAATACGAGCTCGCAGGGAATGGTGAAGGTGGAGTCTGGCACGGGACTGAAGCGCAATTGTCCGTCGATGAACTCTCGGGTTACGTGTTGCGCCTCGATGCCGACGACCTTCCCCTGGCCATCGTCGAGAATGCGCACGGTTTCTACTGCATAGAGGCGCTCTCCACCTTCTTCGTGAGCCGAAGAGCTGCGGAGTACAACTGGCCACTGAGGCCAAGGGTTTTCGACCGAGCGATCATGGGGTGGCTCATCCATGATCTCGAGTTGGAGCACTTCGACCGCACCTTGGCGGTGTGCCGTGCCGAGACAGTCGGCACCGGTGTCTCCTCCGCCAATGATGACGACACGCTTGCCGTCGGCGTCGATGGGGTGCGCTGCCAGACTTCCGTCTTGGACGAGGTTGGCGGGCTTGAGGTATTCCAGTGCGAGATGGACGCCCTGAAATTCGCGGCCAGCAATCTTTAGGTCGCGAGGCCGGGTAGCACCACAGGCGAGTACTACCGCGTCGAAATCCTCTTCAAGGCTGGCCAGCGAGATGGTGGCGAGCTCGGGAGCATTCGCCGTCCCCGTCCCTCGGCGCTGACCAGGCTCTCCAGCCTCATCAAGATCGTGAAGGCCAATGGAAACTCCGCAGCGAAACTCAATACCTTCGGCTTCGAGTTGGGCTAGCCGTCGATCTACGACCTGCTTTTCCATCTTGAACTCAGGAATTCCGTAGCGAAGGAGACCGCCAGGTCGTTCACCTCTTTCGAACACCACGACCGCGTGCCCTGCGCGCCGTAGCTGTTGAGCTGCCGCGAGTCCCGCGGGTCCAGATCCAACCACGCAAACGCTCTTTCCCGTTTCGAGCTCAGGCGTAATGGGTCGAATCCAGCGCTCTGCCCAGGCCCGCTCGACGATCTCATACTCCACGCGCTCGATTGCTACGGGATCGTCTCCGATGCCAAGCACGCAGGAACCCTCACAGGGCGCGGGACAGAGTCTTCCGGTGAATTCAGGGAAGTTATTCGTCGCATGAAGCCTCTCGATGGCGTCAGCCCAGTCACCCCTATAGGTAAGGTCGTTCCATTCAGGGATGAGGTTGCCAAGCGGGCAGCCCTCATGACAGAAGGGAATTCCACAGTCCATGCAACGGGCGGCCTGCTCGCGTGCTTCGCCCTCGCTAAAGGGCTCGTAGACCTCGCGCCAGTCGCGCAGGCGCACCGACACGGGACGACGACGCGGAAGATTGCGTTCTGATTCTAAAAACCCTGTTGGCTTACCCATGTGAAACCCCCATGACGGCCTCGTCTACAGAACTACCTTCTGCAATAGCTTTAGCGGTTGCCTCAAGAACCCTGCGGTAGTCGCGTGGCATAACTTTAACGAAGTGCTCAATGGATCCTGACCAATCTGAAAGCAGTGAAGCGGCGAGCCCTGAGCCCGTAGACGCCTCATGCTCTCGAAGGAGACTCTCCAGCAGCGCGCGATCATGTTCGCCTAAGGGTTCTAGGTCGATCATCTCTGCATTGATGCGCGTCGAGAATTGGCCATCCTCGTCGAGGACAAAGGCCATACCGCCGGACATACCAGCTCCAAAGTTACGCCCCGTTGATCCGAGGACTACGACCGTGCCGCCGGTCATGTACTCACAAGCGTGGTCACCAACACCCTCAACAACTGCCGTAGCTCCCGAGTTGCGAACACAGAATCGTTCGCCTACCTGACCACTGATGAAAACGGATCCGGACGTGGCCCCATAGAGCGCCACATTGCCAGCGATGACCTGCTCCTCCGCCTTGAAAGGAGCTTCCAGAGGTGGGCGCAGGACAAGACGACCACCAGATAGACCCTTACCGAGGTAGTCATTGGCATCGCCAGTGAGGTTGATGGAAATACCGCTGGGAAGGAAGGCCCCAAGGCTTTGACCGGCTGAGCCATTGAGGTCGATGGTGATGGTCCCCTCGGGCAATCCAGCACCGCCGTAGCGTCGTGTTACCTCAGCTCCAAGAAGCGTTCCTGCGGTGCGATCAATATTGCTGATCGTCGTGGAAACCCGAACCGCTTCGCCCCGGTCGAGTGCTGCTTCGCAGTCCTTCCAAATTCGGTGGTCGAGCGCCTTCTCGAGCCCGTGATCCTGCAGTCTGCTGGACTTGCGCTGGAACCCGTAAGGACTCTCAGGTGCGGTCAAGATCGGCGAGAGGTCGAGGCCCTCAGCCTTCCAATGATCAATGGCGGGCTTGGGATTAATGAGATCAAAGCGTCCTATTGCTTCATCGATGGAACGCAATCCGATAGAGGCGAGATGTTCGCGAACTTCTTCAGCAATGAACAAGAAGAACTGCTCCACAAATTCCGGCTTTCCCGTGAAACGCTCGCGGAGCACAGGATTCTGGGTGGCAATTCCCACCGGGCAGGTATCGAGGTGACAAACGCGCATCATCACGCAGCCCGAGACGATCAAGGGAGCCGTTGCGAAGCCGAACTCCTCTGCGCCTAGGAGTGCGCCAATGATGACGTCACGCCCTGTTTTCATCTGGCCATCAACCTGCACCACGATGCGATCGCGCAAGCCATTCAATTCGAGCGTTTGCTGGGTCTCCGCGAGACCCAGTTCCCAGGGTGCTCCGGCATGCTTCAGTGAAGTAAGGGGGGCGGCTCCGGTTCCACCGTCGAAACCCGAAATAAGCACGACATCGGCGTGAGCCTTCGAGACACCTGCGGCAACAGTGCCCACACCAACTTCGGCAACGAGCTTCACGTGAACGCGGGCTCTGTCGTTTGCACTCTTGAGGTCATGGATGAGTTGCTTGAGATCCTCAATGGAATAAATGTCATGGTGAGGGGGTGGTGAAATCAGTCCGACACCTGGCGTGGAGTGCCGAGTCTTAGCAATCCAGGGGTAGACCTTGTAACCCGGCAGCTGGCCACCTTCACCAGGTTTTGCGCCCTGAGCGACCTTGATTTGGATGTCATCAGCATTGACGAGGTATTCGCTGGTTACGCCGAAGCGACCGGAAGCCACTTGCTTTATTGCTGAACGGCGAAGGTCGCCGTTCTCATCAGGGGTGAAACGGTCGGCATCCTCTCCGCCTTCTCCCGTATTGGACTTCGCCCCGAGGCGGTTCATCGCAATGGCCAAGGTCTCGTGTGCTTCTGCCGAGATGGACCCATAGGACATCGCCCCGGTAGAGAAACGCTTCACGATCTCGCCAGCTGCTTCCACTTCCTCTAGGGGAATGGCGACGTCAGCACCAGTCTTCAACTCCATAAGGCCACGCAAAGTTGCGAGCTGCGTTGACTGCTCGTCAACTTCCTTCGTGTACTCCTTGAAGATCTCGTAGCGTCGCGAACGGGTTGCGTGCTGCAATTTGAAGACGGTACGTGGGTTAAAGAGGTGGTATTCGCCTTCCCTGCGCCATTGATATTCGCCGCCGACTTCCAACTCGCGGTGTGAGCGTTCGGTGGGGCGATCTATGGAGGCGCTCTGGTGACGACGGAGTACTTCTTCGGCGATGGTTCCAAGCCCTATGCCCGAAATCCGACTGGCCGTGCCAGTGAAGTACTGCTCAATGACTTCGGAACTCAGGCCGATTGCTTCGAAAACCTGGGCACCGGTGTAGGAAGCCACCGTCGAGATGCCCATCTTGCTCATGACCTTTAGGACGCCCTTGCTTGCCGCCTTGATGTAGTTGCGATGTGCTTGACGAGGCGTGAGGCCGTCAATCTTGCCGGTGGCAATGAGGTCGTCAATGGAATCAAAAGCCAAATAGGGGTTAACCGCAGCGGCTCCATAGCCAATGAGCAAGGCAATGTGGTGTACTTCCCTTGCGTCCCCGCTCTCCACGACCAGAGAGGTGTGAGCCCGCAGCCTCTTGCGCACCAAATGGTGGTGCACGGCTGCGGTGAGGAGCAGAGACGGGATAGGTGCGAGCTCGGCATTCGAGTTGCGGTCAGAGAGCACCACGATGTTGGCGCCATCACGGACCACGTCTTCGACGCGTTGACAAACGGCTTCGAGGGCCTTGCTCAGGGCCTCGGAGGCTGGTGTTTCGCTCACGGAAAAGAGGCCATCAACGACTACTGCCTTAAAGCCTGGGGTTTCACCCTGTTCATTGATGTAGAGGAGTTTGGCTAACTGCGCCCTGTCAATGACTGGGTACTCCACGACAATTTGCCGACAGTGGTCGGCAGATTCATGCAGCAGGTTGCGCTGTGGTCCCAAGGAGATCGGAAGCGCACACGTCTGAACTCCAGTCACCTGAAGCTAGCTCGTATGCC
>CAZTQJ010000014.1:0-12061 GCA_964615615.1 uncultured Acidimicrobiaceae bacterium | reverse complement strand
TGAACACTCTTTCCCTACACGACGCTCTTCCGATCTTCGCTTCAACAATGGCTCTGGCGGTGAGGATGGGATCTTCAGACTTAAAGATGCCCGAACCCACGAAGACGGCCTCAGCGCCCAGCTGCATCACGAGCGATGCGTCTGCGGGGGTGGCAATACCACCCGCACAAAAGAGGGGGACGGGAAGTTTGCCGGTCTCAGCAATTTCTCGCACGAGCTCAATGGGCGCACGAAGTTCCTTGGCCCAGGCGTAGAGCTCGGCGCCATCGGCCTGCGAGATCGCGCGTAGATCACCAAAGATTGAACGCAGGTGACGCACGGCTTCAACAATGTTGCCGGTGCCTGCTTCCCCCTTGGAGCGAATCATGGCCGCTCCCTCAGAAATACGACGTAGGGCTTCACCCAGATTGGTGGCACCACAGACGAAGGGAACGCGAAAGTCCCACTTGTCGATGTGATTGGCTTCGTCGGCCGGGGTCAGCACTTCTGACTCGTCGATGAAATCCACCTCGAGGGATTCGAGAATCTGTGCTTCGGCAAAGTGGCCGATACGGGCCTTGGCCATCACCGGGATGGTTACCACGGCCTGAATGCCTTGAATCATTTCAGGATCACTCATGCGGGCCACGCCGCCATCACGACGAATGTCTGAAGGGACGCGCTCGAGGGCCATGACGGCAACGGCACCAGCATCTTCGGCGATCTTGGCCTCGTCGGCATTGACCACGTCCATGATCACTCCGCCACGCAGCATGTCCGCCAAGCCACGCTTGACGGTAAAGCTTCCCTGCTTGCCCTCGGGCTTTGCCTGTGCGTCCATGGGACGAATCCTAATGGCTAAGGCCGAAGGGCAATTTCGACTACCACTCGCGCAGGGCACTGACGCGTGCTGAGGTGGCATCGCGGTCCCCCACCTCGGCATCAAGACTGCGCCGAGCAATGGAGGGGTCAAGCCAGATGCCGCGAAGGCGCTGGTAAGCCGGGAGATCAGCCAGGGCTGAATTGCCGTTCTGACTCAGCCCAAGTTCCAGGGTCGCGAGCAGGCCTCGGGGGTAACGCACGGCAGCAGCCGCGATCATGTCCGCACGCATAGCCCTGCCATTCGCCTGGGCTCCACGAGGCCGAGGAAGTCGAGTCCACAGCCCAGCGCTGATGAGATCGAGTCCGCCTTCAACGCTGCGTAGCTGAGCCAAGCCTGTCTTGATGACGGCGAGCTCATGGGCCAAGGCTCCCTCCAAGGAGAGCAGATCATCAATCTCCACCAGCCCACGAGTCAGCCAGACTGTCGCTGCGCCCTCGTGGATCAAACTCGCGGCGTTAATGCCAGCGTCATCGATCACCAAGACGGGGGGCATAGCCACACCCATCGTGGCCGTCAGTGCATCAAGCAAGGTTGCTACGCGCGCATTGGCCAAAGGCGTGGCTGCGGGCATGAGCTTGGCTGCCCTGCCATCAAGGACGCGCTTAAGGAGTGCAAGGTAGCCAAGGCTGAGCACGAGCAGCAAGGGAAGCACGGCAAGCGCGAGGACCGTACTGCTGCTCACCACGAGGCTGAGGAGCGGAACATCAACCAGCAGCGATAAGAGGGCGAGCACCAAGGCGGCGAGGGCCACGTTGTTCTGCGCGGCGCGACGATTGGCTCGCTGCTCTTGAGGATCGACCTCTAAACCAAAGAGGGAGCCTGAAGGCTTACCGAAATCAATGATGGGCTCAGGGCGCCGATCACGGCCACGGCTTTGACTGCGATTTCGATTGCGATTGGGAGAACGGCGGTTGGCCATAGACGAAGGCTAGTGGCGCCGAGCCGCTAGGCCCTGTTCGAAGATCGCGAGGTAGCGATCCGCAACCACTTCCAAGGAAAGTGTCTGGGCGTAGGCAAAGGCTGCCTCACGAGAGGCCTGCCAGCCTTCCCCATCTCGCCATTGGCGCAATTGCTCATCGAGGGCCTCGGCTAAGGCAAAGGGCTCACCGGGTGGCACGAGTCGTGCGTGACCATTCGCAGCTGCTTCGTAGCCAGAGATGGCCGAAGCCACGACTGCAGCGCCCAGACCCATGGCTTCTAATAAGACGACGCCGAAGGATTCGCCGCCCAGGCTCGGTGCGCAGTAGATCGCCGATTTGGCGAGCAAGGCATCGCGATCGGCATCGCTCACGCGACCCAACCACGCACGGGATGGCCCTTCGGGATAGCGAGCCTGCAAATCTTTGCTTTGTGGGCCTTGACCCACAATGGCTAAGCAATGAGATTCGGTCATGAGTTCACTGGCTTCGAGCAATACCTCGAGACCTTTGCGCTCCTCGTGCCTGCCCACGAAGAGCAGTTGAGCTTTGCGCGCCTGGTCGGGAAGCGCACTGGCCACAGTCACGCCATTGGGCACGATTTCCGGCTCGACTCCACAGAGGGCATGAGCAGTGCGCGAAGCTTCTTGCGATACCGCCACCGCAATGTCCAGCCTGCGAATCGCAAACCTTGCCAAGGGAGAAAGCCAGCGGTCATAGGCCGCCGAGGAAGAACGATGAAAGGTGGCCACGCTGAGTTCGCGATGCGATGCACTGAGCAAGCTCGACCAGCCCAAGAGCGGAGCAAATGGTTCGTGCAGGTGAGCCACATCGCAGCTTTCCAGAATGGCTCGAGCTTGGCGTGATGCCCGCCACGAAAGCGTGATGGGAGCCACGGAGCCATTGGCCGATATCGAGCGCACCCGACCCAAAGATCTTGTCGTTACTCCGGCAATCTCCTCGCCCAGGTCGCCAGGAGCCAAGACACAGACCTCGTGCCCACGGGCAGCGAAGATTTGACCGAGTCCACGAACCTGGGTTTGGACACCACCTGGACTGCCGAGTTCATAGGGGCAGCAAATCCCGATCTTCACGATGGCTCAATAGGCGGCGGCGCAGCTGGCTCTGCATTGCCTTGCGTTTCGAAGGCGGGCTGAAAGACATGCCACTGGGTTGGCGCACGCTGAATGAGGACCTCAATGGCATGGGCGAGATCTTGCGTCACGCGAGTGACATCCTCACGCAACTTGCCACGACGTTGCGTATCAATCGCAGGCAAAATTACCGCATGGTGATGACCATCAGGTCCGGAGTAGCAGGCTGCGGGCACGAGGGCCGCACCACTGCGCAGCGCCAAGGTGGCTGGCCCAGCCGGCAATCTTGCGCGCCGCCCGAGGAAGTCGACCTCAATACCGCCACCAGAAATATCTCTGTCGCAGAGCAGGCCCACGATGCCTCCCGATGAGAGGACCTTGGCAATAGAGCTTCCCGAGTGCTTGTCCAAGGGAACGATAGAGATACCCATCGCCTCGCGCTTTTCTTTGAACCACTCGAAGAGTGCGGGTGGTTCCAGTGATTCGGCCACCGCGGTGAGGTGTAGCCCTACCTGATCGAGGAAGGAACCGCCCCACTCCCAACTGCCCACATGAGGCAGGGCCGCAATAACCCCTCGGCCGGACTCAGCGGGCACGCGAAGATGCTCTTCGCCTTCAGCGAAGCAAAATCGTGAAGCAATCTGGCCCTTGCTCAATTCAGGCAACTTCGCACCCTCCACCCAGTAACGACCATAGCCACGAAAGGTTCTCGTGATCATGCGATCCAGCAATTTGGGGTCCACATGGGCACCCGGGCTG
The DNA here is from genome assembly GCA_964615615.1 of uncultured Acidimicrobiaceae bacterium. Lineage (GTDB taxonomy): Bacteria > Actinomycetota > Acidimicrobiia > Acidimicrobiales > RAAP-2 > CAZTQJ01. The sequence goes on along the minus strand of CAZTQJ010000014.1, from coordinate 8,429 downwards.
TGCTGGATGGCTGAAGCAATGTTCTCCGCCACCGTCGATCGTGTTTTGCCTTGGCGTTGCGCTATGGCGCCCGCCGCCACATAGGCCGCTGCTTCTGAGACTTCCAAGGGAAGTTTTTCAATCAGCGCAGAGAGCGACCGAAAGATCTTGAAGCTCTGATCAGGAGTGGGCATCGCGCTTAGGGACGTCGTGAACGCGGCGTAGACGATGCATCGCGGCGAGCCGACCAAGTCCTGCGTGCCTTGGCGGCCTGAGGCCTGCGCTCGAAACGCCTCGCCCTCCAGGTTGCATCCCTGCGTGAGGGACGGCGGCGGCGTTGACGCATGACCTCAGTGGGTAGAGGAGTGGCGAAAATTCTCTCGGCCACACCCGTGCGATCTTTGTGGCCAGCTTCCACGAGATCTTGAAAGGAGGTGCCCTCAGGACCTTCGATAACGCGGTAGATGCGAAAGAAACGACCAATGGCCGTGCCAATGCTGAGCAGGGCGAGAGCAATGAGGACGGGGATGAAGATGCCAGGGATGAGCAGTCCAGCGCCAAGCAAGATCATGCGCTCGGCGCGTTCCATTAGGCCACCCTTGGCCGCAATACCGAGGGATTCAGCCTTGGCGCGCTGGTAGCTAATAGCTGCTGAGGCGCCGAGGATAATGAGCGGCAGCAGCGCCCACTGGCCGTGATCATTGGCGGTGAGATACCAGGAGCAACCCAGCATGAGCACCGTGTCTGAGACGCGATCGGTCACCGAGTCGAGGTAAGCACCCCGCAGAGAAGCCGAGCCTGAAGCCTTGGCAACAGCGCCATCGAAGAGATCATGAGCACCGGTCAGCGTGAGCAGAGCAACAGCGGCAAGATGCCAACCGGCCGCAATCGCCCACGCGGTGAGTGAGGCCGAAATCAGCCCCGTGACCGTCATGACATCAGCATTGACGCCAATACGCGTTAAGGCCTTGCCAACGGGATTCGTGAAGCGACCTATGGTGTCGCGGTGATTACCGTCTAGCACGGGCTAATTCTACCAGCAGGCCGCACAAAATCACGGCTTCACCAGCCGGCTGGGGCAAGAGGCCATGCTGCGCAGATCTTGGTCCACGCTGCTGCTAGCGAGTCGGGGATGACTCTGGTGTTCGCCACCGAGGTCATGAAGTTGGTATCGGCACTCCAGCGAGGCAGAACGTGCAGATGCAGATGTGCGGGGATACCCGCGCCCGCCGCTTTGCCGAGATTCGCGCCAACATTGATGCCATCAGGCTGATAGGCCGCTTGCACGGCCTCTACGCCTGCTTCAAGTGCGCGACATATTGCGGGTGAGGTCTTTGGGCCCAGTTCATCCAAGCTCGCGAGGTGACGGCGAGGGCAGATCAAGAGGTGACCAGAGGCATAGGGATAGCGGTTAAGCACCACGAAGACCTCTTCGTCGGCGTAGACCACGGTGCTGGCCTCATTGACCTGCGGATCTTGCGCAATGGCACAAAAGACACAGCTGCGGCCGTCGCCTTCTCGCTCTCGCTGGGTGGCATCGACAACGTAGTCATTGCGCCAAGCCGCCCAGAGCACCTCGTGACTCACGCGTGGGCATCCTCGGGACGACCACGACCTTGGACCTCTAAGAGCACAGCAGCGACAAAATCATCGACGCTGATACCCCTGTCAGGATCAGCGCTCCCCCGTCGGTTCACCCCGACGCTGCGCGCAGCGACGTCATCGTCTCCGACCACGAGGATGTAGGGCGTTTTGGCCATCTTGGAACGTCGCACTCTGGCCCCCAGCGGCTCGGAAGCAGCTTCGAGGCTTGCGCGTATGCCCTTGGCGCGCAGCAGCTCAACAACTTCTTGGCCGTAGGCATCGTGATCATCGCGCACGGGCAGGACCGCCACCTGTTCGGGCATGAGCCAGGTCGGTAGGTTTCCGGCATAGTGCTCAATCAAAATGGCCATGAAGCGTTCTACGGTGCCAAAGAGGGCACGGTGAATCATGATGGGCCGGTGGCGGGCATTGTCTGCACCGATGTATTCGAGCTCGAAGCGCTGGGGCAACTGGAAGTCCAGCTGAATGGTGGACATCTGATGCGTCCTGCCAATGGCATCACGGGCCTGCACGGAGATCTTGGGACCATAAAAGGCACCGCCGCCTTCATCGAGCACCAGCTCAAGCCCAGCACCCTTGGCCGCAGTGGCGAGCGCGGAGGTAGCGTTTTCCCATTCCTCATCCGTACCCACGGCCTTGTTTTCAGGCTTGGTGGAGAGCTCGAGATAAAAATCGTCGAGGCCGAATTCCCGCAACAGGTCTAAGACGAAGGCCAGTGTTGAGGCGAGCTCAGCGGGCATGGCCTCAGGGCTGGTGAAAATGTGTGCGTCGTCTTGCGTCATGCCTCGCACGCGCGTCAGGCCGTGCACCACACCAGATTTCTCATAGCGATAGACGGTGCCGAATTCAAAGAAGCGAAGCGGTAACTCGCGATAGGAACGCTGATTGGCCTTGAAGATCAAAATGTGAAATGGGCAATTCATGGGCTTCAGGTAGTAGCGCTGCCCACCGTCGAGTTCCATGGGCGGATACATGCCATCGGCAAACCACGAGAGGTGGCCTGAAGTCTCAAAGAGGTCTGCCTTAGTGATGTGTGGTGAATTCACGAAGGCATAGCCAGCCTCAACGTGGCGGGTCCTCGAGTAGTCCTCCATCAGACGACGAATGAGTCCACCTCGGGGATGGAAGACCGCAAGGCCAGGGCCGATCTCATCGGGAAAACTGAAGAGGTCCATCTCGGCGCCGAGTTTGCGGTGGTCGCGCTTTTCCGCCTCTTCGAGGCGATTGAGGTGTTCAGCCAAGGCATCAGCTGATTCCCAGGCAGTTCCGTAGATGCGCTGGAGTTGCGGGCGCTTCTCATCGCCGCGCCAGTAAGCGCCAGCAACGCGCATCAACTTAAAGTGACCGAGCTTCTTCGTGCTCGGCACGTGAGGACCTCGACAGAGGTCCACAAAGGAATCGCTATTGCGATAGGTGCTCACGATGCCCGCTTCCGAAGCTTCGCTCTTGAGTTCGGCGTCACCCTCAGCAACCTTTTGAATAATCTCGGCCTTGTATCCCTGATCAGAGAAGAGCGCAAGGCCCTCGGCAAAACTCATCTCACTGCGCGTGAAGGGCTGGTCAGCGGAGACAATGTCGCGCATGGCGCCTTCAATCTTGCCGAGGTCCTCATCGCTAAAGCGCGCGCCCTCGGGAAGATCAAAGTCGTAGTAGAAACCGTCAGTGATGACCGGTCCTATGGCGAATTGCGCGCCCGGCCAGAGCTTGGTCACCGCTTGGGCAAGGACGTGGGCGGTGGAGTGGCGCAGCAACTCACGACCGTGATCGCTCGCGGGGGTAACCACCGCGACGCGGGCACCATCACTGAGTGGTGAAGCAAGGTCGAGTAACTCATCGTTGACCTCAACGGCGAGCGCCGCCTTAGCCAATCGCGGTCCGATGCTCGCGGCCAGGTCTAGTCCTGTCGCACCCGAGGCGAGCTCCTTGATGGAGCCATCGGGTAAGGAAACCGAGATAGTGGACATGGGAACTCGCTTCGCGCTCTTGTGGCCCAGGGGGCTCAGGTGGTCTTAAGGCTAACGCCGAGAAGGCCTGCGGCTGTGGCTAGGCCGGAACCGGCCTTGGCGCCCTCATCTATGGCTTGGATGGCAGCCGGGCTATTGAGGTCCTCATCGAGGGCTGCGCGCACGGCTTCGAGCACGCCGGCGTCTTCAGCAGCGCCCGCGTTGGCCGACCACTGCGCAAAGCGCGTCACGGCCTCGCTCAAGTCTTCGTGCTTCCACTCCCAGTCACCGCGGTAGTGGTGCTTGAGCATGGCGAGACGCAGCGCTCCGGCCGGAGCTTCTTCCAAGAGCCTGTCTACAAATACCAGGTTGCCGAGCGACTTAGACATCTTGATGCCATCGAGGGCTACGAGGCCGATGTGCATCCAGTGGCTGACAAAGGGCTCTCCCGTCACGGATTCGCTCTGCGCGGTCTCGCATTCATGGTGGGGAAAGATCAAGTCACGACCACCGCCGTGGACATCGAGCGATGCGCCCAGCTCGCGCAGCGCAAGGGCTGAACATTCGATATGCCAGCCAGGACGGCCTGGGCCCCAGCGCGACTCCCAACTCGGTTCGTCGGCTAGCGATGGCTGCCAGAGAACGAAGTCCAAGGGGTCGCGTTTGGCGGGGTCCTCAGGCTTGCCGCCGTGTTCGGCTGCGAGTGCAAGCATCTCGGGACGTTGCAGATGACTGACGGATCCAAAAGTCGGGAAGGCTGAAACCGAGAAATACACTGAACCTTCTGCTTCATAAGCGCAGCCTGCATCCATGGCGGCGGCAATGAGGGAAAGAATTTCTGGGATCGCGGAAGTAGCGCGTGGCTCGGAATAGGAAGGCAGAAGTCCCAGAGCTTTCATCTGTGCATCAAAGTAGGCAATCTGCTCGGCAGCGAGATCGAGGTAGTGGACGCCAAGTTCTCTGGCCTTCCTCAAGATGTCGTCATCGACATCGGTCACGTTGCGCACGCAGCGCGTTTCGTGACCAAGGTCGCGCAGGCGTCGCTGGAGGATGTCAAAACTCAGGTAGACCGCGGCATGGCCGAGGTGGGCGGAGTCATAGGGCGTGATGCCACAGCTGTAGAGCTTGGCAATGGGCCCCGGCTCCAAGGGAAAGATCCCCTGCCGTGCGGAATCGTAAAGCTGGATACTCAAGCGTCTAGGCCGCTGAGGCGCAAACTTGAGTGCACTCGATGACGGATATTGATGGTGATGCAGGTGGCGGTAAAAGCTTCAATGGCACCAGCTTGCACCAAAGAACCTGCATCGAGACCGCGCAGGCCTTCCATGGAAGAGCTGAGCTCAACAACGCTGGCAACCGCCTCGCGATCATCACCACAGACCAGGACATCAGCCTCAAGACCGGAATCGAGATCTTCCATAGAAGCGGCTGGCAGGTGATGAAAGGCACCAACAAGCTTGCTTGCAGGCAGCACTGAAGCCACGGCTGCAGCCATGGAGCCTTGGGGCGGATAGAGCGGCCAGAGTTCCTTGCCACTCTTCATGAGGGCATTCACCATGGAGATCACGACCTTGTCGCGCAGCGCTTCAGCCAAGGGCTTCACGGTGGCCAGGGCAGAGTCCCAGGGAGTAGCCACGATGACCATGCCGGCCTGGGCCGCGTCCTCATTGCTGACCGCACGAACCTGGCCAGAGAGTGGACGGCTACGTCCCAAGAGTTCACTGACGACCACTTCGGCTCTTGCGGCATCTCTTGAGCCAAGCGAGACCTGATGACCAACGGCTGCAAGTCGCACCGCCAGACCCCGACCCGCAGGCCCTGTTCCTCCGATGATTCCAATATCCATAGGCCCATTCTCGCACAAGCCGGGATGTCCCCCGGCGAGTAAAAAACTTTTCTCGGCGGTGCTTTAGGCTGGGACTGTGAAATCGGGGGCGAAATTAGATGGGGACCAAGACTGGTCGCGTGACCATGGCGTCCTTGACGCTGATGCAGGCCTAAAGGTCAGAGTTCATCCCCTCTATTCACGATCCACGACCTTCAGCTACGTCCTTGGGGACTTTTTGGTGGCCTCCCTCACCGTGGTACTCGCCTTCCTGATCTTGGCAGTGCTTTCGCAGACCGCAAAGAACTCGCTCGGCCAACTTCCCTTCAATGTGATGCGTGCTCGTTTCTTCGGCATCGGACTCATCGTCATGATGACGATTTCGGGAACCTACCGACGCAGCTGGCGTAGTCCCAACCAACCAACCTTCTTGGACTTAAAAGATCAAGTGGTGGCCATTGGCGGCGCCGCCTTGCTGTCAGCGCTCTTCAATTCGCTAACTCGCTACTTCAGGCATGGCCCCATCATGAAGCATGTCGTCTATCAAGCGGGTTTTCCCAGCAGTTCTGCAACCCAAACTGCAGCCTTGGGCCTGCTCGCCTGCTTCACTATTCCGCTGTTTCGCTCTTTGCTGCGCCGAAGCATTCTGGCCGACTCGCCCATTCGTGTACTCATCGCAGACTCGGGTGCACGTCGCGAACGTATCTCCACCCACCTCCACCTGACCCCAGGCATGGAGGTGGTGGGCTGGGTTGCTGGCAGAGAAACAGAGGAAACGCAGGAGGCCATTGGCTACCTCAGCAATCTTCGCGAGCTTTGCGTGGAGCACGATATTGACCTGGTGGTCATTGGTTCTTTTGACCTGCGCGCTGAGCACACCACGCAGATCTACCGTTCCCTTGAGGGCATTTGTCGCATATCCCTACTCCCAAGGTCCTTCGAACTCGTCAGTTGGCGTTCTCGCCTCACCGAGATGTCAGGGCTACCCCTCCTCGAAGTCTCACCGCCCAATATCAGCAGCTGGGACAGATTTACCAAGCGCAGTTTCGATATTGTCCTCGCTTCCCTGCTCATCGTGCTGACCTCACCCATCATGCTCATCACCGCCTTGGTCGTAAAACTCAGCTCCAAAGGACCCGTGCTCTTCAGGCAAGAACGGCTGGGCAAGGACAGGAAGGTCTTCACGGTCAGCAAGTTCCGCACCATGACCGTGGCAGCAGCAGATCCCCAAGCAGATACTGCAGGCAGCCACCAACGCGAGGATTCACTCGCCGCGCAGCGTGGCAAGCACCGCGAGCTTTCGCGCATAACGCGACCGGGCCACTTTTTACGCCGCAGCGGTTTTGACGAAATCCCGCAGTTCTTTGCTGTCCTGCGAGGCACGATGTCCATGATCGGCCCGCGGCCCTTCGTCCCCGAAGAAGCAGGCGTAGAGGACGCACTCGATCTGCGTCGTTATGAAGTGCGCCCTGGCATCTCTGGTCTCTGGCAGATTTCTGGCCGCAATGAACTCAGCGAGTCCGAGCTCAAGCACCTCGACTATCTCTATGTTGCCTCGTGGTCTTTTTGGTGGGACCTGCGCATCGCCCTAGAGACGCCCCGCGTCATGCTGCGCGGCATCGGTGCCTACTAATTCGCGACGAGACGGCATGACTCCAGCAACGCGCGTAGCCATTGTCCATGACTACCTCAGCCAACGAGGTGGCGCCGAACGCGTGGTGCTGGCGATCGCCAAGGCCTACCCAGAGGCCACCATCTACACCTCGCTCTACGAAGCCGATAAAACCTTTGCCGAATTTGCCGAGCATCGCATCCTCACCTCAGCCTTTAACGCCATAGGGCCACTGCGCCGTCATCATCGCCTCGGCCTAGCGCTCTACCCGATCTACTTCGGCGCATTGCATATTGATGCGGATGTTGTCATTGTCTCGTCCAGTGCCTTTGCCCATGGAATTCGCAGCTCGGGCAAGCTGCTCTTTTATTGCCACAACCCCGCCCGCTTTCTCTACCAAGTCGATGACTATCAGCGCGGTCGTTCGAGTTTCTTGCGCAGGGCGACCAAACTGGCACTCTGGCCCTATCGCGCAAGCGTTCGACGCTCGGCGCGTCGCGCTGACTACCTGCTCTGTAACGCTGGGATTGTCGCCGAGCGCATTGCCGAGTTCTGGGGCCTCGAAGCCGAGGTCTTGGCACCAGCTCCTGCAATCACCGCAGAGGGAGAGCAAGAGCATGTAGCGGGTGTTGCTCAAGGTGGCGCCATCATCGTTGCCCGCCTCATGGTCCACAAACGCGTCGACCTGGCGCTCGCTGCCCTCAAACTCGCAGGAGTACAGGCCGTGGTGGTTGGTGACGGGCCAGAGCGTGCCACTCTTGAAGCGGCTTATCCCGAGGCAGTCTTCTTGGGCAGTGTCAAGGATGCACAACTGCGTTGGCTCTACAACAATGCCGACTTTCACCTCACCGCCAGTCACGAAGACTTTGGGCTCACTCCTCTAGAAGCTGCTGCCTTTGGCACACCTACGATCGCCCCTCGCCAAGGTGGCTTCCTCGACACCATCATTGAAGGCCGCACGGGCCTGTTCTTCGATGAACTCAGCGCGCAGGCCATTGCCACAAGCATTGGCGAGCTTGGCGCCGCGGGCTTAGCGCCCGATGACCTGCGCGCCCAAGCCCAGGCCTTCAGCGAAGCACGCTTCACTGCGCGCATCGCGCAGCTCGTCGAGCAACTAGCGGCTGATCAGCGACCAGAGGGCTGAGGCTGAGGCTTTGACGGTGTAGCGCTCCGCTACGCGTTGGCGACCTGCAGCACCCAGGCTTGCGCGTAAGGCTGCATCATTGGCGAGGCTTTGTAGTGCGGCGCTGAGTCCTGCAACATCTCCCTCATCTACCAAGATGCCCGCATCGGATCCTTCAATGACCCAGGGGATCTCTCCCGATCGATAAGCAACAACGGGCAGACCACAGGCCATGGCCTCCACAATGACGCGACCGAATTGTTCCGTCCAAGTCGGCGTCGACAGCGAAGGCACGGCCAGATCGGAAGAGCACACGTCTGAACTCCAGTCACCTGAAGCTAT
>CAZTQJ010000013.1:0-12091 GCA_964615615.1 uncultured Acidimicrobiaceae bacterium | reverse complement strand
CTACACGGCTCTGAACACTCTTTCCCTACACGACGCTCTTCCGATCTAGTTCCGTCAATGGGGTCAACGGCAATATCGGTCATCGGCGGTGTGCCGTCTCCGATGCGCTCTCCGTTGTAGAGCATGGGGGCATTGTCCTTTTCGCCCTCACCAATGACGACGATTCCGTCCATGGGAACGCTGGAGAGCACGATGCGCATGGCGTTAACCGCAGCTCCATCGGCGCCTTCTTTGTCTCCACGGCCCATCCAGCGATTTCCCGCCATGGCAGCGGCCTCCGTAACCCGAACGAGTTCGAGTGCGAGATTGCGGTCGGGTGCTTCAAGGGGACGGGTCACAGCGGATAATCCTAGTGTCCGCAGGCCTAGGGGGTCGGGGCCGAGACCCTGTAGGCCCTAGGGCCTCGAGAGGCCATACTGTGAGGTGTGGAAAGCCTGCTCTTGCGCCCCAATGGTCCCCTCAAGGGCATCGTCCACGCCGGTGGAGCCAAGAACTCGGCCCTGAAACTTATGGCCGCGACCTTGCTGGCTGAGGGCAGTCATGTTTTACGCAATGTGCCACAAATCACCGATGTGGCCATCATGGCTGAGGTGCTCGAAGCCCTGGGGGCCAAGGTCTCCACGCAGGGCTCGACGCTGACGATTGTTGTGCCAGCCACTGAGGATCTCGTGGCCGAAGCCCCCTATGAACTTGTTGAGCAAATGCGTGCCTCCATCGTGGTCCTTGGACCGCTCTTGGCGCGCTGCGGGCGCGCCCGCGTTTCCCTGCCTGGTGGGGATGACATTGGCAGCCGACCCATTGACATTCATGTTGATGGCCTGGCCAAGCTCGGCGTGAGTTTCCGCACCCAGCATGGCTATGTCGAGGGCTCGGTTTCTGAGGGAAGACTGGTGGGTCAGAACATCGTTCTTGAATATCCCAGCCACACTGCCACCGACAATCTGCTGATGGCCGCCGTCCTCGCCAAGGGCACCAGTGTGATCGATAACGCTGCGAGGGAGCCTGAGGTAGAGGACCTCGCCATCATGCTCAACAAGATGGGGGCGAAGATCAGTGGTTTGGGAAGCTCGCGACTCGTCATTGAGGGCGTAGAGCAGCTCACTCCCACTGACCATGCCGTCATCCCTGATCGGGTGGTTGCGGCTACCTATTTGCTCGCCGCTGCCATCAGTGGAGGTTCTGTGACTATTGCTGACGGCAGGCCTGACCACATGGAGATGTTGCTGGCCAAACTCGGGGCCATGGGTGCCGACGTGAGCATGACTCCTGAAGGCCTGAGGCTTGATGCTCCCAAGCGGCTGCTGGCCTCAGATGTGGCCACCTTGCCCTATCCCGGGGTTGCCACTGACTACAAACCGCTCATCGTGGCTGCACTCTCGGTGGCCGAAGGTGTCTCCATCGTCTCTGAAAACCTTTTTGAAGGACGCTTTCGTTACATCGATGAGCTCCGCAGAATGGGTGCCGACATTCGCACCGAGGGTCACCACGCGGTCATCCGTGGAGTCCCTTCGCTTTCGGGGGCACCGGTTCGTGCTCCCGACATCAGGGCGGGAGCAGCCCTAGTGTTGGCAGGCCTAGTCGCTGAAGGGAGCACGGAAATTTCGGGAATAGAACATATTGATCGAGGCTATGAGGCCATAGAACGCAGGCTGAGCGCATTGGGCGCATCCGTGGAGCGAAGGTCATGAATCAACTCTCTCGTGATCCCGAAGTGCTCTTCGCACAGGCGGAGCAAGGCAATCGCATTGCCCTCGCACGCCTGCTCTCCATGGTCGAGCGCGGCGGTGAGCTGGCCCAGGTGATTGCCTCCATGGCCTATCGCAGCCAGCCCCCCTACAGCTTGGGTCTTACGGGAGCCCCCGGTGCCGGGAAATCGACGCTCACGGACCAACTGATCAGTGCCGTTCGGCGAGGTTGGCCAGAGAGCAGTGGCGGGGCCGCAATCGACGACGTCGCCGTCGTCGCGGTCGATCCCTCATCTCCCTTCACCGGTGGAGCCATCCTGGGTGACCGCGTGAGGATGCAAGACCACGCCACCGACCCGAGCGTCTTCATCCGTTCCATGGCAACAAGAGGGCACCTTGGTGGGCTGACCTTGGCGGTTCCTGGTGCACTCCGACTCTTTGGCGCTGCTGGCCTGCCCGTCGTGCTCATTGAGACTGTGGGCGTGGGCCAGATGGAAGTCGAAGTAGCTGGTGCAGCCGATACCACCGTGGTGGTGGTCAATCCCGGCTGGGGTGATTCCATGCAAGCCAACAAGGCTGGATTGCTCGAAATTGCCGACATCTTCGTCATTAACAAAGCCGATAGGCCTGGCGTTCGCGAGGCTCGTCGCGATCTCGAGCAGATGCTTGACCTCTCCCAACTGGGCGAATGGCGACCACCCATCCTCGAAACCGTTGCCGCTGATGGCACGGGAGTCCAAGAGCTCTGGGAGACCGTGGCAGTGCATCGCGACTATCTCGTCAGCTCAGGTGACCTGCTTGAGCGCAGAGCCATGCGCCTGCGTGAAGAGTTGCGCCGTGTGGTTGCCGCAAAGCTCGCTTTGGAAGTTGAGGGAATCTCTGGTGGGGATGCCTTTGATGCAGCCGTAGGAAAACTTGTTGGGCTGAGCATCGACCCCTATACGGCAGCCGATCAACTCTTAGCTGACCGCTAGACCTCTTGGGCTAGGAGTTCTGCTGCCGCTGCTTCGGGGGCAACGATGTTGATCGCCACACCGGTTCCCATTTCAAATCCTGCACGGGTCGTGGCCTTTGGCCAAAGGTGTGCGTGCCAGTGGAAGGGTTCTCCGAGGCGATAGGGAGCGGAGTGAAAGACAATGTTGTAGGCCACGTCTCCGACGGCCCCGCGCAACTGGCGCAGGGTGGTTCGCAGCGCCCGGCCGACCGCAGCGAGGGTCTCGTGAGGCGCTGAGGAGAGATGGGGGCCATGGTGGCGCGGCAGGATGAGCACTTCAAAGGGGACGCTGGACCAATAGGGCGCTAGGGCGATGGCGTGATCATCGGCGGTGATGATCCGACTCCCCGCAGCCTCTTCGGCCTCAATCGTGGTGCACAGCAGGCAACCACCTACGAAGCGCTGAAAGCGCGCTTGTTCTTCGGCGAGCTCGCGGGGAACGAAAGACATGCCTAAGAGTTGTCCGTGGGGGTGGCTAAGCGAAGCTCCGGCTTCGCGACCTGAGTTCACGATGGCTTGGGTATAGCGAAGGTGTGGAGACTGCGAGTGTGCCTCAATACGATCGCGCAGCGCTTCCATAATGAGTGCAGCTTGACGTTCGGAGATGTCGGCCCATGCCGCTTGGTGGTCAGGCGAGAAGATCAGTACCTCGTGGATGCCACCGGCAGTAGCGCCGGTAAAGACCGGGCCACGGTTCTCAACAATGAAGGGCGTGTCACCCTCAAAAGCGGGATAGAGGTTGGGAACAACGCGCACGAGCCAGTTGCCCTCTGGGCCGTAGGTTTCGAGGGCTGGGGGAGTGTCTTCTTCGTGGCCTGGACAAAAGGGGCAGGGCCTTACCGAGTCGTGATCACTGCGCTCTCCGCGAAGTTCAAAGGCTTCGGGTCGCTTTGCACGGGCTTCAGAGATCACTACCCAGCGACCAGAAAGTGGGTCAAGCCTCAGTTCGGTCATCGCTGAATGCTTTGGTTAAGGGTCCCTGTAGTCATGAATTCCTTCTTAGATCTCACTCCCTACGCTACCGCCTGACCGGATCCTTTCGGCACCCCCCGGACTTCTGGCATGCTCACGTGATGCGAATTGCCGTGGCAACACCCACCGGGGCCGCCTATGACCTCGTCTTGCTGGCCCACATCCTGCTAGCCCTGCTCGCTATCGCGGTGATTGCGGTGGGGGTCACGCAGGCCTTAGCGCTGAGGAGATCTGGCGATCCCAGCGAGGAGGCCAGGCGTTACTACAACGGGAAAATCAATCTCGTAGGTCGCATGATCCATCTCCTGCCAGTAACGGGGGCACTGCTGGTGGCGATGAGCCGCTCTGCCTATGCCTTCAGCCAGTTGTGGATTGGCATCGGCTTGCTGGGCTGGCTACTCGCCTCACTAGGGATGGAGGCGCTGTGTTGGCCAGCAGAGCGCCAACTGGCATCCGTCCTAGGGGACACAGAGCTGCGCGGGCCCTTAGCGAGACGCGCCTTGTTGGGGCAGACGGTGGCGGCAACTGCCTTAATCGGCGCCGCGGTCGTCATGCTCATCCAGCCCGGCGCCTAGGGCGCAGGGCTCAAGGAAGACCTAACTCGTTTCCGCAGCAAATGCGGGCCGGCCAACCATGCCAGCGGCCACCGTGGCATTGGTCAACTCGTCAATGAGGACGAAGGAACCCGTGATGCGATTGCGGTGGTAGGGGTCAACGGCAATGGGATCGGCAGTCTTGATCTGCACAACGCCGATGTCATTGGCGACGAGTTGGTCGGTGGAGTCAAGGCCCAAGGTGGTCACGTCGACGCGACCATCAATGGCGGTGACTTTGGCGGGGGTGACCTTCGTGGTGTGCTTGAGGCGCAGCCTCGTTCCTGATGTCAGGGGCTGATCGGTGAACCAGCAGACGGTTGCGCTGAACTCGGAAACCACCTCGGGAGGCGAAGAGGCTGCAGCAATGACATCTCCACGGGTGACGTCAAGATCATCCGCAAGGTCAAGGCCAATGGAGTAGCCAACAGCGACTTCGCTCAGGGCGCCGTCAGCGGTGGAGATGCCCTTGATCGTGCTTCGCAGACCCTTTGGTAGGACAACAATCTCGTCACCGACAGACATCGTTCCACCATTCACCATGCCGGCATAGTGACGTCCGCCACCAGGCTGGCGCAGGATCCACTGCACGGGCAGTCTGAAGGCCTTGCTGCTGCTTGAGCCGTGGCCCTTGGCCCAGCCACCCGCTGGTGCCAATTCCAGTGCTTCAAGCACGGTGGGGCCGCTGTACCAAGGCGCTTGTTCCGAGCGCTCGACGACATTGTCTCCATTGAGGGCAGAAATCGGGATGACCTTGAGCGAGCTGATGTTGAGTTGCTTCGCTAGCTCTTTGGCCTCGTCTTCACTCTTCTTGAAGGCCGCTTCATCCCAGTCAACCGCGTCCATCTTGTTGGCACAGACGATGAGCTGGTCAACACCGAGGAGTGCGGCGATGCAGACGTGGCGCCGAGTCTGTTCTTTAAGCCCGGTGGTGGCGTCAACGAGCACCAGAGCGAGGTCCGCTGTCGAGGCTCCTGTGGCCATGTTTCCGGTGTACTGAACGTGCCCAGGGCAGTCAGCGATCACGAATTTACGGTGAGGTGTTGCGGCGTAGCGATAGGCAACGTCGATGGTGATGCCCTGCTCACGTTCGGCGCGAAGACCATCGGTGATGTAGGAAAGGTCGAATTCTCCTGCACCACGATTACGCGACGCAGTGACAACAGCATCAACTTGGTCATCGAAGAGTTGGCGGGTATCAAAGAGCAGCCGCCCGATCAGCGTTGACTTCCCATCGTCAACCGATCCAACGGTCGCAAAACGCAGTAGGTCCATTGTTGCATCGGTCACTAGAAGTAGCCCTCTCGCTTCCGGTCTTCCATGGAGGTTTCAGAGAATTTGTCGTCGGCTCTAGTGGCGCCACGCTCACTAACACGGGCGAGTGCTGTTTCGGCGATGATCTGGGCTAAAGCAGCTGCGTCACTTAAGACCGCTCCGGTGCAGGTCGCGTCTCCAACGGTCCTAAAGCGAACGGTCTCGGTGCGAACCGTCTCGTTTTCTTCGGGTGAAACCCACTGGCTTACGGCGAGCAGCATTCCATTGCGTTCAAAGACTTCGCGTTGGTGGGCAAAGTAGATGGTGGGCAGCGCAATGGCTTCTCGTTGGATGTACTGCCAGATATCTAGCTCGGTCCAGTCCGAAAGCGGGAAGGCGCGTAGGTGTTCGCCAGGCGAGACCTTGCCTTGGTAGAGCTGCCAGAGTTCTGGGCGCTGGCGACGGGGATCCCATTGACCGAATTCGTCACGGAAGGAAAGGACGCGTTCTTTGGCGCGGGCTTTATCTTCATCCCGACGGGCTCCACCCAGCGCGGCATCAAAGCCGTGCTCCTGGATGGCATCGAGCAGGGTGGTGGTCTGCAGGCGGTTTCTCATGCCGCTGGCGTCTTCAACGACGCGTCCGCGGGCAATGGATTCTTCGACACTGGCGACGATCAGTCGCTCCTTGAGCTGGGCGACGATGTCATCGCGGTAGCTAATGACCTCGGGGAAGTTGTGTCCGGTATCGACATGCATGATGGGGAAGGGAAGAGCAGCGGGTTTGAAAGCTTTGACGGCAAGGTGGAGGAGAACTGCTGAATCTTTGCCACCAGAGAAGAGCAAAACTGGGCGCTCACATTCGGCTGCGACTTCGCGGATAATGAAAATCGCGTGAGCTTCTAGGAGGTCAAGGTGGTCTGCACCACGGTTTTCGGCCTCGATAGCGGCAGCGGTTTTTGGCGAAGAGTCTTGGGTCATGGGGAGGAAGTGCTCACTTGATCGTTGGCAACCCTAGAAGGAGATTCCGGGCCTTTGCGTTGAACTTGGCTAATTCCTGACTACTTTAGTCACATTTTGATGAGGCCTGACTATTATGGGCAATATGGCCAACGAACCGACTCCCGCACTCCTCGCCGAACTCGAGGAGATAAACGAAAAGCTGGAACGAGAAGCACCGTCCAAGGCCATTGAGTGGGCGGTCGACCGCTTCGAGGGAAACCTTTCTATGGCTTGCTCCTTTCAGGATCTCGTCGCCCTTGACCTCGCGCTCGAGGTCATGCCAAATCTTGAAATTCTCTTCTTGGAGACCGGTGCAAGTTTCCCTGAGACTGTTGCCTTTGCCGAAGAGCAGCGCTTGTTACGAAATCTTCACCTGACGGTGACCCATCCGGGGCCCGAAGCAGACGCTTGGCCCTGTGGAACGGAGAACTGCTGCAAGTTACGCAAGGTTGCGCCCTTGCGTAATGCCCTCGATGGCCGCATGGCCTGGCTCACCTCACTAAAGAGGGTTGATGCCCCAACGCGTGCAGCAATCCCGATTGTGGGCTGGGATGAAAGCTTTGGCCTGGTAAAGGTGAACCCCTTGGCCGCTTGGACCGAGGACGACATCGACTCCTACATCGCATCGCACGAACTCCCCACGCACCCTCTTTGGTCCAAGGGTTACCGATCCATTGGATGTGCCCCAACTACTCGTCCCGTTGAAGACGGCGAAGACCCCCGTGCGGGCCGCTGGTCAGGCACGGGCAAGGTGGAGTGCGGCCTTCACGAGTGAGTAAGCCCCTTGTCTCCATCCAAGGGCTTTCGGTAGTCCGCGATGGCAGGTCCATCCTTCGCGTGGATGAATTACTCATAGAGCGCAACGATCGAATTGTTGTGCTGGGTGCAAACGGTTCAGGGAAGTCCACGCTGTTGAGTGTCCTATCCGCCCGACTTTGGCCCAGCAGTGGCGAAGTTTCAATTCTGGGAAGCCACTTTGGTTCTGTGGATCTTCGCTCGCTCCGATCTCGCATTGGCTTGGTTGCCGCAGGCCTTGGTCGCAGCCTCGATACGAGGATGACGGCCCGTGAAGTTATTTTTACGGGCTCAGATGGAGCACTCGCGCCATGGTGGTCCGCGTATTCCCCAGCCACCATGGCCGCTGCCGATCACATCCTGGCCAGCATGGAGCGCTCCCTCGGGCACGAGCTGGCCCAGAGGCCCTTCGTGCAACTCTCGGAGGGAGAGCGCCAACAGGTCTTGCTCGCGCGCATGGAGATGCAAGCTCCCGAACTCATCCTCCTAGACGAGCCTTTCGCCGGCCTTGACCTTGGGGCGAGAGAGCGCCTGATGCTCCAGTTGGAGCAGTCAACCTGGCTCCAAGCGGGTGCTCCAGCGATCTTGGTCACTCACCATGTGGAGGAGATCCCCCGGGGAACTACCCGGGTTTTGATCCTTGCCGAAGGGCAAGTGCTGGCATCGGGGCATCCATCTTCAGTGCTGAATGCAAAGAATCTTCGCGATGCCTTTGGTATTGATATCTCCGTCACCGAACTCAAGGGCCGCTTCGCCCTCCAAAGTCTCTAGGAATTACTGGGGAGTATCCACCACTTTCGCCCCTTGCTTCATTATCTTTTCTCTTCCAAGGGAAGTTGGCCGTGATCCTAGGAGGGTCTATGGTTTTCGTTGTTCTACTTGGACTCTGGGCGCTGGTACTAGCGCCTACCGCTTACCGGTGGGTAAAAGAGCGCTCTAGTTTCTCCGCATTGTCCTCATGGGAGCACCTCGGGGATAGGCCTCAACGTGGTGAAGAGTTTGACCATCACCTTGTTGGCCAAAGCTCTACGCGTCCTCATCTGGCCTTGATTAACCCCGAAACTGGACGGCCCGAAGTCGCTCCCTACAGCCAGTATGGCGATGCTCCTATTGGGCAGATTCCGGCCATGGACCTGGCTTTTGTTGAGCAGGACAGGCTGAAGGCTCGCCGTCGTACCGCGCTGTTCTCCCTGCTTTCGGCGACGGTCGGGAGTGCGGTGCTCTCCTTTATCCCCGGGATGCAGTTCCTCCAGGTATTGGCCTTTCTTGCGTTTATTGGCTTGCTGGGCTTCGTCGGCTTTGCCTTCTACATCACCAATACTGAGGCCTTTGCTGATCTCCTCGGAAGAGGCGATCAGTTCATCGGCTCTTATCGTGAGGATGATGACGAGGACTATGCGCAGGGCGATACCCATGAGGCGATTGTGGGTGGCTACGGTTATGCCGATGGCTACGACGAAGCGGATGGCTATGACGATTACTGGCAAGACTCACGGAGAGCAGTCGCTCAGTAAGGCTCCCCAAAGCCACTTCCCCAGTGAGGCGTATAGTGGTCTCTCTAACGGGGGTGTAGCTCAGTTGGCAGAGCGCTACGTTCGCAACGTAGAAGTCGGCGGTTCAAATCCGCTCACCTCCACAGAGGTTTGGGGCATTGGTGGATAAGGTCGAATTTCAGTCGGTAGAAGAAGAGGAGGCGAGGAATCCTCCCTTGCCACCAGGCTTCCCGAAGCCACCATTTTGGGTCCGCATAAGATTTTGGTTTCTCCGTCGCCGTCATCCCGACGGCTTTCTCTATTACTTCGATGCCCCCGAGGCGCCCGAAGGCATGGAAGACGCCTTCTACGATCCCGCCTGGGATGATTGGCGCCCACCGCGGCGCTACGGCTGGCTATGGACTGGCGCGCTGGTAGTGATCTTGGCGATGTCCACCTTTGTACTCGTGGGTCATAAGGCTTCGGGGCCGATGATGACTATCCCCAATGCGGTGAGCGTGCATCAGCAAAATCCGCTAGTGAATCAAACAAGCGGAGTAGTCCCGGTCGGCAACCGTGCTCCAGTGATGAATTTCTCTGGCAAGACGGGGGAATTCCGACGGCGTTTTCTGCCACCTGCGGGCTTAGCCATCGTTTCCGTAATTTGTAATTGCCAGACCATTCTTGGCTTAGAAATTTTCGATGCAGACCAAAATCTCGCAACTGTCCCGATTAATAACTCTGGGTTCTTTGCCGGAAGTTTTGCGGCACATTTCAGCTTCAGTTGGAGCAATTTAGAGATTCAAGCAGATGGCCCTTGGTCGGTCTCTATTTCCTTCCCCGATTCAAAGACTCTGGTTGAACTTCCTCAGACCTACTCATATGGCAATGACAAAGTGCGAGGCCCCTTTGCTGGTGGGCGAAGTATCAAACTCGACGCTTCATTTGTTCCTATCTCAGCCAATGAAGTCACGGTGAATCTCATCGACGCAACGGGCAAGGTTATTTCTGTGCTGATCTCTCGCTCAGGGCGCTTCAAGACATCTCTTACCGTTGGCTTACCGCCGGGTCCGGTCTATATCGAAGTGAGATCTTCGGCCTTCTGGACCATCAGTCTGAGCCCCATCACCTAGTTTCCCTGGCGTGAAATTCCCCGTAGGTCGGGCAAGTCCAGACGATTTTGTGTCACTCCCCGACATTGAAGAGCGCTCCGATCACCGTTTCGCAGACTTGGGCATCCACTTTGCTGAGGGTCAACCCACTGACCTAGCCACGCTGTCGCGGGCCTACGCGGTTTTTATCGTGGGTGAACCTATCGCTGGGTTTGCGATGACTGAGGTGGTGGACGATTGTCTCCACCTCGAAGCAATTCATGTTGATCTCGACCTGCAGGGTCAGGGGATGGGCTCGGCGCTCCTCCAGGAGATTTTTCGCGCCGAGGGAGAGCATTTCGCAGCGATCACGCTGGTCACCTTCGCTGACATCCCGTGGAATGCGCCCTTCTACGCCAAGCACGGATTTCGCGTTCTTGACGAACTCAGTCCGGGATTGTCGCGCATCCGTCGCCGTGAAATCCATAACGGACTCGACCAGCTAGGTCGCCGAGTTGTCATGCGTAGGGCGCTTCCTTAAGCCTTGCCTTCTGCCTGCTCTCTAGCCCAGCGGTAGTCAGCTTTCCCTGAGGGCGAGCGCAGAACCTCGTCGACGAAAACCACGTCCTTGGGTAACTTGTAGCGCGCAATCAGCTTTGAGGCATGCTCAATGATGCTCTGAGGGCTCACGCTAACGCCAGGACGTAGTGCGACAACTGCGACCACCTCTTGGCCCCAGCGCTCACTGGGCCGCCCGGCCACGATCACATCGACAACCTCAGGGTGTCCCGCGATGGCCCCTTCAACCTCTTCGGCGAAAATTTTCTCTCCGCCGGAATTAATGGTCACCGCATCACGGCCGAGGAGTTCTATGGTTCCGTCAGCTAGGAGGCGAGCTCTGTCACCGGGAATGGCATAGCGCTGCCCCTTGACCATGGGGAAGGTCCGTTCCGTCTTTTCAGCATCGCCGAGGTAGCCCAGGGGAACCCAGCCGCCCTGAGCCAGCCAGCCGATGGCGTCTTCACCAGCTTCCAAAATGCGTTCCATGGCTTCATCCACAACGGTGGTTCCAGGCCCAGGAACAAATTGTCCAGCGCCTCCGCCGGCCACTGCAGACATTTGGGCACCGGTCTCAGACGATCCCGCATTGTCAGAAATAAATACCGTGGGGAGCAGGGCAGTAAGACGTTCTCTCGCTGATGCGGTCAACGGGGCACCACCATTACCAACCGCGAGCAGTGAGGAAGCGTCGTAATCACCCCGTTCGTATTCATCAAGGAGTGGCCTGAGCATGGCGTCTCCGACAATGGTGAAGGTGTTGACTCCGTGACGCTCCAAGCTCTTCCAGACATCTTGAGGATCAAGCCTTCGGGCATCATCGGGAAAGACAATCACACCACCACTGCTCATCATGATGAAAGTCGCCCATTGCGCTGCGCCATGCATGAGAGGCGGGAGCATCATGACCTTGAGTCCCATGCCGTTGCGGGCATTGTCGGCTAATTCGTCATAGCTCATGACCTCTTTCCAGGTCCCGATCTCCCTGCCGCCCATGGCGGCCTTGAAGATGTCGTGCTGGCGCCAGAGCACACCCTTGGGCATTCCTGTGGTGCCGCCGGTGTAGAGGACGTAGAGGTCGTCAGGGGAGGTCTCGACCTGAGGCGCGCTGCCCAAGGCGGCTTCTATGGCTTGGTGGTAGTCAATTGCTCCTGGAAGGAGGGCCTCTCCGGATTCGTCAGCAACCTGCAGTAGGAGTTGCACAGAAGGAAGTTCCGCGAGGAGGGGTGCGAGGGTTGGGGCGAGGGAACTGTGAAAAATGATGGCCTTGGGTTTTGCATCGTTCAGGAGGTAGGAGAGCTCTGCACCGACGTAGCGATAGTTCACGTTGAAAGGAGCGCTCCGTGCCAGGTAGGAACCGACCATACCTTCGAGGTATTCCGGACTGTTGTAGAGCGCGAGCGCCACGTGGTCCTGCCCGGATTCATGGCCAGCTAGTGAAGAACGCTCGGTATTGACCCCAATACCGGCATTGGCAAGCACGGCGCCGAGGGCTCGCGAACGCAGGGCCAGTTCTGCGTAACTGAGGACTTGATCGCCATGGATAAGCACGGGTCGATCTGGAATCGCTTCAGCGATTACCTCTACGACGCGGCCGAGATTGAATTGGTCACCGGTGTTTGACATGCGCAGGAGGTTACCCTGTCGACGCGCCCTATTCCCCAAATTGGCCTCCC
>CAZTQJ010000012.1:0-12176 GCA_964615615.1 uncultured Acidimicrobiaceae bacterium | reverse complement strand
CGAGATAGCTTCAGGTGACTGGAGTTCAGACGTGTGCTCTTCCGATCTTGGAGTATCTTCGCCCTCGGATTTGCCGTTCTGGCGAGAACACTCAGCAGTTGGTCTTCAAATAACCCTGCTCGCGTAGCGCGAAACTATGTGACGCAAGTCCGAGAGCAACTCATCAAGCCTGGCGCAAGGCTCAAGACTCCATCAAGTGCTGAGGATCTCAAAGTCGTGACGCCGAGTGAAATCCTCACGGCAACAACAACGGGGGCGGACGCACTGGGTCGATGGCTAGCAGAAGTACTTCCAGCCATTGTTGCTGCCCTCATCGCCTCCGTCCTCAGCACTGCGCTTATTGCGAGCTTTGATGGGATCTCCGCCATCATTGCTTGGGCGCCTTTGTTGTTCATGCCCGTCATCGCGATACGCATTTCCAAGCGTTCGGGGCCAGTTCTAGCAACGAGCTGGAGAAGGGTGGCATCAATCACTTCGCGCTTTTCTGAAATCGTTTCGGTCCTACCCACATTGCGCGCTACGGGAGGACTTGAACGGTCGGTGGCCGAACTTGATGCAGCATCATCGGCCCTCGAGGAATCCACCTCAAAAGCCATGCGTTACGCGCTTGCCAACAGTCTTGGCTTGGAATTTCTCGCCGGACTCTCGATTGGCTTTGTCGCCATGGATCTCGGATTCAGGCTGCTCGCTGGAAGCGTTTCACTGGCCACGGCCTTTGCCATTCTCGTCATGGTGCCCGAACTTACGGGCCCCGCACGCAGACTTGGCGCTGCTACCCATAGCGACCGTGATGCCAAGATCGCCAAGGAGTCCATTGATAGGGTCATCGCCGCTCAAACAGACCGGCACTCAAGCACAAGTCACAGGGACCTTCAAGCTTTGACGAGCGCCGAGCTCCGCATCGAAGGCCTGAGTTTCGCCTGGAGCGAATCCACCGTGCTCTTCGAAAATTTCAATCTGCGCCTTGAAGCCGGTGACCATCTCGTCATCGAGGGGGAATCGGGTTGCGGAAAAAGTACCCTGCTGCAGTTGATCGCCGGGCTGCTCGAAGCTCAACAGGGCTTGGTAGTGCTCAACAGCACTCCAGCGGCAGAAACTTCCGGGGCCGTGCTCGTTCCGGCGAAACCAAGGATTTTCAATGCGAGCTTTAGAGAGAATCTCGAACTTGGTCGATCTTGTAGTGCAGATGATCTTGAGCAGGCCATTGAACTCGTTGGCCTGAGGCCACTCATCGCAAGACTGCCTCAAGGTCTCGGCAGTCTGCTTGGCCATGGCGGAAGACCGATCTCAGCCGGGGAGGCTCAGCGCATTGGGATAGCGAGGGCCATGCTCGCTGACCCCTGTCTGCTCTTACTCGACGAACCTACGGCTCATCTCGACCAGACAGCCCGCGAAGAACTCCAAGAAAGACTCACTGACTGGCTGAGCAAACGCACGGTGATCGTGGCTGCGCACGGGCCCACACTCCTAGCCATCGGCACCACGCGTTTAGCACTCCCTCGGCAGCTAGGAAAATCATGAAAGCCACTGTTGCCCTAAAACTTCGCTGTCGTGCCCTCGGTGCGGCCACCCTCAGCGAGCTCGCAGGCATTGGTCTGCTCGCCAGCGCGGGAGCCCTGCTCGCTTGGAGTGCGCAACAACCGGCTTGGTCATCTGTCCTTGGACTGTTGATTTTGGTTGAGGCCCTGGCCTTTAGCCGGGCACCAATCCGTTACGGATCTTCGTTAATCGCTCACGCTGTCTCGACACAGGCACTTGGGCAGCGGCGCCATGAGCTCGTTGTCCGTCTTGGCGCTTCAGTGAATCGCTTCGGCGCCATGCTCACCACTGGCGACGCACTCGAACGCCTCATCACCGATGCTTCAGTCGCCGCGGAGCGTGACCAACGCGTCCTTGTACCAAGGGTGCAGGCACTGGCCTTCTTGGTAGTGGCCAGTTCCTTTGCCCTAGCTGTGGAGAGCCTTGCCGGATTTGTTCTCCTCATCACCGGCCTGAGCATTTTTGCATTGAATATCCTGACGAGGAGGATTAGCCACACGAGTGCTCGGGCTTCCGATGCGCGGCGAAAGCTCACGTCAAGCGCAGCCGAGTTTCTTGAAGGCAGAGACGAGCTCGAGATGCTCAGCGCTGCAAGATTTGCCGAACAGCGTTTTCGGCGCGCAAACGCACATGAGCAAAGCATGGCTACGCAAGATGCCACTGCACGCAGGTACTACATCGTGGCCTGCAGCTTCGTTGCCGCCACCGGAAGCTTCTTCGCCGCTGGTCTTTTGGGAGCAAGCTCGGGCATCGCATCCCTCGCGGCCCTAGTCGTCGTTCTCGGCACCGGTGAAGCTCTTGGGCTTTGGACGAATGCAAGCTTGGCCACCATCAGCAGCATCGCAGCGGCGAGCAGTATCGAGACCCTGCCTCAGGAGGGAGTGAAATCCCATGAAGTCCCCCTAGCCAAGGAGGGCAGTTACCTGCTTGAGGCACAGAACATCAGCGTCGAAGGCATAGGTGGGGAATGCCTGCTCGATCCGATTTCCCTTCGCCTAGCAAGGGGAAGCTTCATCGCCATCGTGGGGCCATCGGGAGCGGGAAAGAGCACCCTGCTGGCCGCCCTTGGAGGCTTAGCTGAGCTTGCGTCCGGAAGCGTCAGCATCCATGGAGTCGATCTCAGCCAACTCTCTGATGAGGCAAGGTCCAAACTCGTGGCTTTTGTAGGCCACGAGGATGGCATCCTCTCGGGCACGGTGAGGGACCTGCTGAGCATGGGCAGGCGGGATCTGGAAGATGAAGCTCTTGAAGAAGCCCTGGAACAGGTTGGCCTCGCTGACGAATTGCGCGACAGGGGCGGCCTAGAGTCCCCCCTTGCCCGGGGTGGGCAAAACTTCTCCACCGGTGAGCGTCGTCGCCTCGTCCTGGCGCGCGCCATTGCGACCTCAGCTCCAATTTGGCTCCTCGATGAGCCCTGCGCTGGACTCGATCCCGATGCAGCCGACGCTCTAGTCACCATGATCGCCACACTCGGTTCAAGCCGTGCCGTTGTCATGGTCACCCACCGTGATCAAGAGGCTGGCCTTGCTCATGAACGTTGGCACATTGCTCATGGCAGGGTTCAACACGCGAACTGAATCGCCCAAAAAACTTGAGGCGGGTTTAGCGATTCAGGGTGTCCATGAATCCAGCTGGATAGCGATCGCCAACAACTGCATTCGGTTCCACGATGGCTTCAAGTTGCGCACAGGTCTCCGCGCTGAGTTCTAGCGCTAAAGACGCCAAGTTCGCTTCGAGCCACTTGCGGCGTTTGGTGCCAGGGATGGGCACCACATCACTTCCCCGTGCGTGGACCCAAGCGAGCGCGAGCTGAGCAGTGCTCACTGAAAGGTCGCTAGCGATGTCGGCCAACTGATCAACCAGGTTGACGTTCGCGGCAAGGCTCTCACCATGGAAGCGAGGGGTGAATCGGCGAAAGTCGCCCTCTTCAAGATCTGCGTCGGATCGCACGGTTCCTGAAAGGACACCTCGGCCGAGTGGCGAATACGGGACTATTCCAATGCCCAGTTTTCTCGCCATAGGGATGACGTCGGCTTCGAGTTCTCGGGTGAATAGTGACCATTCACTCTGAATCGCCGTGATGGGAAATACGCCGTGGGCACGCTCGAGGGTGGAAGCCGCAGCTTCAGAGAGCCCGATGTAGCGGACTTTGCCCTGCTCAACAAGCTTTGCCATCGCTCCGACGGTCTCTTCGATCGGTACTTGGGCATCAACGCGGTGCAGGTAATAGAGATCGATGTAGTCCATACCAAGACGGGCCAAGGAGGCGTCACAGGCCGTCGCAACATAGTCAGGGCGGCCATTCACACCAATGGTGTTGCCAGAAGGATCGCGCACAATGCCAAACTTCGTCGCGACCACTAAGGAATCGCGTATGGGTCCGAGCACCTCACCGACAAGTTGCTCATTGTGGCCAAGGCCATACATATCTGCGGTGTCGAAGAAGCTAAGCCCCGCCTCAACGGCAGCAAGCAGCGTGGCCACCGCCTCGTCGCGATCGATCGCCCCATAGGACTGACTCATTCCCATGCAGCCAAGACCCTGGCGACTTACCTGCAGGCCTTGGCCCCCGAGTGCAACGTGTTCCATCTGAGGTCCTCCCCATCGCCCGGCTCCTGCCAGCGACTAGAGCCTATCTGGCGGGGACTTTTGGGCCTTAGCCCAAGCACCTTGCGCAGCGAGCACCGAGGCGCCTAGGTTCGCCTCACTGCCTGGGGGGGGCAGGGTGCCGGGTGGTCTGGTCCTTCGGTTCGCCGAGAGACCACACCCGGCGCCACTCCCCCTAGCTAATCTCCCGCGCTGTCCTCGCGTTGTCGAGCCACGGTTTCAACCAAAGGTGCTGGATACTCAGCGCTCCCCGGCCGCCAACCCAGAGCAATCTTTTGTGCACCGGGGCCATCAGGCGCCCAGACATGACAGGTTCCCGTCAGCCAACTCGGTGAGCCAGAAAAGGAAGCCGAGATCTCAGCACTATTCGCTTCGCGGGTAAACGCCGAAGGAATCGCCTGAATGACCGTAGGGGCAATAGCTGAAGCAAGGACAACAAGATGTGCACAGCCGCGGACGCGGCCGAAGCGATCTTGAATGGTCTTGTTGTAACCCTGGGCAACGGAGATGCCGACGAGGTTTTCGAAGCTGGGAGCGATCTGTGGACATTCGGCGTGAGGGAATTTATCCATACTGGCCTTTGCCTCGATGATCACCATGCTGGCCCTGTCCACCTTCACGCGGAGTGTGAGGTCGTGGACAATTTCCACTTGCTCGCTTCCTCTAGCCCAAGGCCGCTGGTCAACAAGATGTGCTTCAGCGAGGAAGTACTCCGGATAGTCAATCACCTCGACGGTGATGGAACGCCGGTGTGCCGGCACGCGATCCTGCTCATGCATTGACGAGGACAAGGGCTCACTCAATTCCCCAACTCCTTCACGCTCAAGGGGGCGTTGAAGCACTTTAGGACTGGACCTTGAGGACCCCAGATCAAGCTGGTCTCAGTGAGGTGGTCCAGGCGGAGACGAAAACTCGTTAGCGGGTCGCTGCGCAGCGCCCAGGCCACCGCGGCTTTTATCGGCGAAACATGACTCACCACGAGCATTCGCTGATCCGCACTGCGTGCCAAACCTTGGGGGTCATCGAATTGTTCATCGAGCCAACGTCCAACCCGCAGTTGGAGTTCGTTTAGTGACTCTCCACCCTCAGGGGCGAAATCAGCATCACTACTCCACCTGGCCCAAATATCTCGGGGAACATCGTTCAGCTTCAACCCGTCGAGGACGCCGTAATCGAGTTCAATCACCGCTGCTTCAATCTCTGGCTTCTGTCCGGGGACCAGCGCAGCAGCGGTCTGACGCGTGCGCATCAAGGGTGAGGACAGCACTTTGGCCACTGGATTAAAAAAATCTGCAGCCGCTTCAGCCTGAGCGAGTCCCCGAACGCTCAGGGCTGCATCGAGTCTCCCCACCAGGCGCTGTTCAGCGTTTGCAGTGGACTCGGCGTGACGGATGAAGCTGATCACTGCGCTACCCGAGGTGGACGAGGATCCTGCCGCATTCATCACAGTTGGCAAACTCATCTGCCCCAAGATGGCGGATTCGGTCAATATCTACCCGAGGAACTTCGAGGTAACAGCCGGAGCAGTTCGATGCTGAAAGGCGTGCCGCGCCAGGGCCTTTCAGCTTCGCCGAGAGTTGCTCATAGCGAGCTGCGAGATCCGCAGGCAGGGCTGCGATGGCCTCAGTCCGACCTGTCTGCTCGCCTTCCATGGCTAGGTCAATCGCTGCCTCTTCCTCAGCGCGCTGGGCGAGCAGCTGCGTGCGGGTCGTCACCATTTCCTCAAATTTCACCCGAGCTGCAAGGAGTTGCTCACTGAGGGGATCCAATTCCTCAAGGATTTCCAGTTCTGAAGTTTCGAGACTTGAGAGCATGGTGGCGAGGTGGGACCTTTCGGCATCCATCGCCGAGAGGTCTTTTGCCGATCCGCCCGTAGCGGCCGCCAACGCCTTCTCAATCTTGCCAAGGCGGTCGGCGGCCTTAGAAACTTCGGCCTCAAACTGGTCACGCTTGGCCGAAAGGTCGGCTTCCACAAGCGCTAGGGCTTCAATCTCAGCCACGAGCACACGCGCCTGCTTCTCCAATTCATCGAGCGCCAACTTGGCTGGAACGCGCGTGCGATCGGCGTGTAATTGGAGCAACTTCGCGTCGTGGTCAGCGGCGGCCAGCAGGGACAAAGTAGTAGGGGTCATCTCGCTCATCACACTCCACCTTGCCACAGACCCTCGACCCTTAGCGCCGCACGCCTGAGTGCTCCCTGCAGACCCGGGTCCGCAATGGCCAGTGCAGCCTCCCAGGAGAAGGCTTCAACCTCTTCACTCTCCCCCGCTTGAGGCTTTATTGCCAGCTCATCGACGAGCAGAAGGTAGCGAAGGTCCAAGTGTCGATGGCCTCGCGGCCCAGGATGCACATCCACATGGAAAATGCCCTCTTGTCCAGGGATGAATGAGGCGTCGAGACCCGTCTCCTCCCTGCACTCGCGCAGCGCTGCTGATGGTGGCGCCTCGCCATCTTCGATGTGGCCGCCGGGTTGCAACCAGATGCCTAAGCGCCGGTGTTTATGAAGCACCGTCCCCTGCCGGTGCGCCAAGAGCGCACTGGCCGTGACATGGAGGGCGCCGCGCTGCTCATTGAAGGGATCCTCCATAGTGGGTAGCAATGCGAGGATGAGGGCACGAGACTCTTCTTCACGGGCATCGACCGGATCAAGACTGCGGATTTGTTCAAGAAGAGCGCCAATACTTTCTTGAGGCAGGGCCTTTGTGGGGGTCATCGCCAGATTTTGCCTTCGAGTTGCGAAACCGAAGCTGGAATGACCCGCCCTGGCTCCCCATCGGCTGCGGCAAGTGCTGAGCCATAGCGTGCCTCAATCGGGATAACTCCAGCCCAAGTTTCGGACGCAATATCCGCTGGATCATCATCAGGTCCCCCGCTGCTGACCTTGCTTGAAGCTTCCTCGATATCAACGGCGATAACTAGGGTCAATGCCAATTCGCGAGCAAGTGGTTCGCGCAACTCGGCCCGTCGGCCCGGTATCGCCCTATCGCTCAGCACGCAGAGTGCCAAGAATCGCTCGTCGTCATCAGTGATCTCTTGTGCCGATCCAAAACAGGTGGCCGAACGATACTGATAGGTCGAGTTAAATCCGCTGCGGGCGAGCACGAGGCCATCCACCAGGGTAAAGGCCAGGCAGACGCGTTCTGCTGCAACAGCTCGCTTGAGTATGCGATTCGACCGCGAGCCATGCAAGAGGAGTCGATTCTCTTGGCGCGCGCAGAGTTGTGGCAGGACAACGGGAACTCCCTCCTCATCAGTCACCCCAAGGTGAGCAATGGGCGAGGCGTCAATAATCGCGTACAGGGTCTCGAGGTCATAGGCAGCCAGCTCAGGGAGTCGCCGAATTCGGGTCCGATCAGATGGGGCTTCAGGCTTAGCCATACCAAGAGCCTAGGGCTGGAGGCGCAGAGCGCCTAGGTTCACTGGAGTGGGAAAGGCATTCACGGTCGCGAGTTGGAATGTTCATGCCGGTATTGATGGCTGGGGTCGGATTTTTGATGTTTCCTTGGCCGTTGCCGATCTGGATGCCGATTTCACCGTGTTGCTTGAAGCCTTTGAACCCGATCAGGGCCTCGCCTTCATGGAGACCTTGGGTCAGGCACTCGCCGAGGAGTACTACTTCTGCGCACTGGGAAGTGGCAGACGTCAAGGCCCAGACCCACGGGCGGGTCGCCGTTGGATGACCCGTCACCGACTTCGTCCTTTTGCTCATGGCCTTTATCTTGACGGTGCGCTCCCCCTTCCAGAAAAGATCCAGAAGCGCGAGCTCTTCGAAAAAGCCCAGGCTGGCCAACTCGGCATCGGCTTGCTCTCTCGCTACCCCCTCAGCCAAGTCGAGGAATTTACCCTTGGCCGTCTCCCCAGAGACCGCATAAACCGCAAAGTTCTCGTGGCCAGCGTCGCCATGCCCGATGGGCCGCTGCGCTTCGTAGCCGTTCACATGACCCACCTCTCCTATGGCTCACCGCGTCATTACCGCGCCCTTGGCCGTTACCTGAAGGAAACAGCGAGCGAGACCCCCACCGTGATCCTTGGAGATTTCAATCTCTGGGGCTGGCCAGTCGTCGGCTTTCTGCGTGGATTTCGTCGGGCCGTCAAAGGCCGCAGCTGGCCCGCCTGGCGACCACATAGCCAGATTGATCATCTCCTTGTGGACAAGAAACTCGAAGTGCTGAGTGGCAGTGTCGTGAAGGACAGAGGATCAGATCACCGAGCCATCCGCGCCACACTGCACAGGCCAACTTGACTCAATCAGCCTCATTGAGGATCTAGGCAGGAGTCTCACTCAAGGAATGACCGAGGGTCTCGGGTAACTTCGCCAAGACCAGTAGGGCCGGGAGGGCAAGAGGAAAGGTGAGCCAGGCTGCGCTGCTGAAGCCAAGATGCTGAGCCAGGAGACCAAACCACAGCAAGCCGACGACCGCGCCTGCGACTCCGGCCACGATATTTACTCCTGCGACAGAGGCGCGTGCCCGGGTCGGAAAGAGTTCGTTGATAAAGGGTGTCGCCGCTGGCGAAATGAGACCGCCGGCCATGACTCCGAAGAGATAGCCGATGATCACGGCCTCACGAGATCCCGCATAGAGCACCAGAGAGGCTGATACTAAGAGCACGATCGCCAGCGCTAAAGCCGGTCGGCGCCCATGGCGATCAGCAATTCTCCTACCGACGATGAGGCCAAAAATCCCCGTCACTGCCGAAGCCGCCACCATGATCGCAATGGTGGAACGAGGAACGTGAACCACATTTTTGGCATAGACGAACAAAAAAGAATTTGCTGGACCGGCCGCCATGGATAGCAAAAAGGTCAGGGCAGCAACCTGTACTGCGCGCCTTCGCAGACGAAGGTCCAAGGCTCTCAGCCGCGGACGTTCATCGGAGATCGCCGCCAGATAGTGCTCAGGTTCCGAGATCCTGCGACTGAGCAAGTAAAGGCCTAAAAGAGGAACGAGGGAGCAGCAATAGAGGAAACGGAAGCCCAGGGAGCTGGGAATCGTGTTGTCGGCAATGGCCGCGAGGCCTCCGCCGAGGCCATAGCCAGCGGCCAATGCGCCAGCGGCTACGGAGCGACCTGTTTGCGGTGCGAGCTCCACCACCGCCACTTGCGCCACGGCCATAGCCGCGGTGATGAGTGGCCTTGCGAGCGCAAAGGCCAAGACCAAAGTCCAATAGCTCGGTGCGAAGGCTGCAAGCAGGCTTGCCCCAAAGCCATAGGCCGCGGTGCGCAGCATGACGGGCCTGCGGCCTATGCGATCGGCAAAGGCTGCGATGGGCATGCCGCCAATGGCCGCAATACGCAGCAGGGCGAGACCAAGGCCGAGCACTGAACCAGAAAGCCCGGCTTGCTCAGCGAGCGAAGCCCCCTGCACCTGATGTCCAAAATGCCTCGCGACTTCGGCGAGCGTGGCCACGGGAAGTGTTTGCGTGAAGCCACAGGCCAAGGCCACAGCCACTACAGCAGCAACCGCTGACCATGGTCTCGCGCGCAGTGCTGGTGCCTTATTCACGTAAACATCGTGACTGCCCTAGAGCGTGACGACAAGCTTTCCGGTGTTGCCGCCCGTAAAGAGCAGGTTGAGTGCCTCGGGAGCAGATTCGAGACCTGATACGAGGTGCTCTGCATGCCAGAGTTTGCCGGCGAGCAAGAGTTCAAGCAGCGCGCCTTGGGCCTCTCCAAAGCGGGGGGCATAGTCGAGCACCAAAAATCCCTGCATGATGGCCCGCTTGACGATAAGCATGGCGTAGTTCGAAGGACCAAGGGGAGCCTGTGTAGCGTTATAGGTCGAGATAGCCCCACAGAGCGCAATCCGGGCTCCGATTTTGAGATTTGCCAAACAGGCCTCAAGCACTTCGCCACCAACATTGTCGAAGTAGGCGTCAATCCCATCGGGGGCGAGTTCACGGAGCTGCTGGGCAAGCGAGCCCGCCCGGTAATCAATGGCGGCATCAAAACCGACTTGCTCAGTGAGGAGTGCACACTTTTCTGGCCCTCCCGCAATGCCAATCACCCGGGAAGCACCAAGAGACTTCGCCACTTGACCCGCAATCGAACCCGTTGCCCCAGCTGCGCCGGAAACCACAACCACATCACCGGCCTGCACCTTGAGTACGTCTACGACACCGAAGTAGCCCGTCATACCGGTAACGCCCATCACGTTGATGGCGAGGAGCGCATCCACCCCTTCAGGAATGACTTGAAAGCCACTATCGGCAATGCAGTAGTCCTGCCAACCCGTCATCCCAAAGACTGTGCTTCCCACAGGCATTGCATCATTATTCGACTCAATCACCTCGCCAATTCCTCCCGAACGAATGACTCCGCCCAAGGCAATGGCTGGAAGGTAGCCGGGCGCATCGTCCATCCACGTTCTGATGGTGGGGTCGATAGAGAGGTGACTGACGCGCACGAGGGCCTCGCCTGCCCCCGGGCTGGGGGTCGGAATCTCCTGGAGACTGCAGGTACTTTCGTTGACCATGCCTTTGGGGCGTTGCGCTAAGACGAGCTGGCGAGTTACGGACATGGGAGCCTCCTAAAACTTCACTGCACCCTAGCCCTCGTGAGATCGACTGGCTTGAGGGATTCGCCCCGGAAGGTAGGGTTTGGCCTAGAAGCAGTGGCTTAAGAAGGGGACTTTCATGGCTGATTATGTGATCCGAGGCGGAACCGTGGTTGATGGCACGGGAGGACCTTCGCGCGTAGCGGATGTTGCGATCGAAGACGGCAAGATTGTTGCCATTGGGGAAATCGCCGATAGCGGTGCCCTGGAACTCGACGCACAGGGGCTCATGGTTGCCCCTGGCATCATTGACCCCCACACCCACTACGACGCTCAACTCTTCTGGGA
Organism: uncultured Acidimicrobiaceae bacterium; assembly: GCA_964615615.1. Lineage (GTDB taxonomy): Bacteria > Actinomycetota > Acidimicrobiia > Acidimicrobiales > RAAP-2 > CAZTQJ01. The sequence goes on along the minus strand of CAZTQJ010000012.1, from coordinate 1,188 downwards.
CCCCAGTGCTTCCCCATCGAACCTCCACGGGGTGACCTCAATCATCGGCGGAAACTGTGGTTTTTCCCTTGCTCCGATTAATGCCATCGATGCCGACTACATCCGACGCATGATGGCCAAGGTCGAAGGCATGCCCCTCGAAGCCCTAGAGAACGGTGTCCCCTGGTCCTGGTCCACCTTCGGCGAATACCTCGATGCCCTTGATGGGAAGTTGGGCGTCAACGCTGGCTTCCTTGTGGGCCACTGCGCCCTTCGCCGCAAAGTGATGGGGGCTGCGCGCGACCAGGAAGTCGCCACCGATGAAGAAATCGAGCAGATGGTTAGCTTGCTCGGTGAGTCCATTCAGGCAGGTGGACTGGGCTTTTCCTCCTCTCAGAGTCGCACCCACTCCGACGGGGAAAATAAGCCAGTGAACTCACGCATCGCTGACCGCCGCGAGATGTTGGCCTTTTGCACTGAAGTCGGCCAGCACGAGGGAACGACCCTGGAATACATCACCAATGGCTGCCTCGACAACTTCAGCGATGAAGAAATCGACCTCATGACCGAAATGTCTGTAGCAGCCAATAGGCCATTGAACTGGAACGTACTTTCGGTAGACGCCAGATCTGAAAAGAAGGTTCAGCGGCAATTAGAGGCCGGAACTGTGGCAGCTGAGCGCGGCGGCAAAATCATTGCCCTCACGATGCCCACGCTGGTTCCTATGAATATGAGTTTCGGGAGTCACTGTGCCCTCTTCCTTATTCCAGGCTGGGGTGAAACCATGCAGTTGCCTGTCCCCGAGCGCATTGCTGCCTTGAGCGACCCCGCGCTGCGCCGGAAGCTCAATGAACTTGCCAACTCAAAGGATGCCGGTATTTTCCGCCACCTAGCCGCTTGGGGTCGCTTCACCATTGGTGACACCTTCTCCCCAGTAAACGAGGGGCTTGCGGGGCGCAGCGTGGAATCCATCGCCACTGAACGTGGGCAAGATCCCTTTGATGCCCTGCTAGACCTCGTCATTGCTGACGGTCTTCGCACGGTGCTGTGGCCACCCTCAATGGGTGTCACGGCTGAGGACTGGGCAGCTCGGGCAGCTGCATGGGCTGATGATCGCATCATGCTTGGTGGATCAGATGCCGGAGCGCACCTCGACCGCATGTGCGGGTCCAACTACCCCACCGCCTTCCTTGCTGATGTGCTTCGTGG
>CAZTQJ010000011.1:9632-12827 GCA_964615615.1 uncultured Acidimicrobiaceae bacterium | reverse complement strand
TTCACGGCTCTGCACACTCTTTCCCTACACGACGCTCTTCCGATCTGCCTCGGCCCCCGAAAAGCCCTTCTTACTCTGGTACGCCACGGGTTCAGGCCACGCCCCCCACCAGGTTGAACGCGAATGGGCTGATCGCTATGCAGGGCGCTTTGATGCGGGTTGGGATGAATACCGCAAAGAAGTATTCGCTCGTCAACAAGCAATCGGACTCGTACCGGCTGGGGCCCAACTCTCCGAGCGAGATCCCGATGTGGAGCCCTGGGATGAACTGAGTGAAGATGCGAAGCGGGTCTATGCCAGGCAGATGGAGGTCTACGCGGGCTTTCTTTCGCAGACTGATCACCATATAGGCCGTGTTCTTAATTTCATTGAGGAAATCGGCGAGCTCGACAACACCATCGTGATTTGTGTTTCCGATAATGGGGCCAGTGCTGAAGGTGGCGAACATGGGACGCGTAATGAGGCGCTCTTCTTTAACTTGGCTCCTGAGCGCCTCGAAGACAACCTAGAAGTCATTGACATCTGGGGGAGTGAAGATACCTTTAATCACTATTCCTGGGGTTGGACTTGGGCGGGTGACACTCCCTTCCGTCGATGGAAGCGTGAGACCTATAGAGGTGGAGTAACTGATCCCTGCATTGTTTCTTGGCCAGCCAAAATTAAGGCACGTGGCGAAGTGCGCGATCAGTTCTTACATGCCGTAGACCTGCTGCCTACTTTGCTAGAGATGATTGGCCTTGATGCACCTAGGCAAATTCGAGGTGTAGAGCAATCCGCTATGCATGGGGTCAGTTTCGCCCCAGCCCTTGATGATGCAAATGCTCCCGATCTCCATGTCACGCAGTACTTCGAGATGTTTGGACATCGATCTATCTATCACGAAGGCTTTAAGGCAGTATGTCCTTATCCCGGACCAAGTCTGAAGGAAGGAGCCGAGAAGGGCACCCCCTTTGGAACGATCATCAGCGAAGAAATTTTGAACACGCTCGATGCCAACGATTGGGAGCTCTACGACCTACGTAGCGATCCCGCCGAGTGCATCAATATTGCCGCAGACTTCCCTGACAAGCTCGCTGAAATGCGAGACCGCTGGTGGTCTGAAGCTGAGCGCTACGGGGTCCTACCCATTGCAGGTAGTGGCATTGATCGTCTCCTCGCTCCTCGACCCTCAGTGGGTACGTCGCGGAAGGTCTATGAGTACTACCCCGGAGGCTCACCAATTTCCTTTATCGCTGCACCACGCGTGACGAATCGTGCACACTCCATTACCGCCCATGTTGATATTCCCGCCGAAGGTGCTGAGGGAGTGTTGCTCAGTTGCGGAAACCGTCACGGAGGCTACGTGCTCTATGTGGCCGAGGACCGTTTGCACTTTGTGCATAACTACTTAAGCCTTGAACGCTTCAAGGTGACTTCGCATAAGCCCTTACCGAGGGGGAAGACCACGCTGCGGATGGAATTTGCGCCTACTGGATCTCCGCGCATTTTGGAAGGCAAAGGAGCACCAGCAGACGTCCGCCTCTTCTATGGCGAAGAGGAGGTCGGACTCATGGCCTTGCCCTTCAGCGTGCCAGTGATCTTCTCCACTACGGGAATGAGTTGTGGCCAAGCCTTTTACGACAGCGTCGACCCGGCGGCCTTCGAAGCCCCCTTCCCCTTTACGAAGGGCTTATCCAAGGTCGTCCTTGATATCACCGGGGAACTCTTCGTTAATCCTGAGGCGGAGATGACCCGCTTGATGACTCAGCAGTAAGTGCTTTTACGCCGCAGTCCGGAGATTTGGACTTCGGTCCACGTGGACACAAAAATTCCAAGGTGCAAGCGTTAGGTTTGATCAAGAGATCTCAAGCGGGGGGTAAGAATGTCGGAAGTCAAAGCAGAGCGTCTGGTTTCAGATATGCGCGGAGTTCGCTACGGCGAGGTTCTGGCGGTCTACAAGCGAGAAGAAACATTTGAAGCCGAGGTTTTTGGCACTCAACTCCTGAATGACTGTCCCCCCGAACTTTGGGACCCCCTGAACGCTGCAGACATAGCGGCTGACATGGGAGCGCTCGTAGTCAAGCTCAATGGCCCCCGCTATTGGCTGGTGGATGGCTTTGGCACCAAGGTTGAAGTCGTCGAACCGGTGATGCGGGAGTTCAGTGGCCTACTGATGCGACGTATCGCCGTGCTCGATCTCGGAACGAACCCTTCCCAGGTTCCCTACATTGACCGAAAGGTCAATCGAGGTGCCATCTTCTTCCTAGATGCCGGCAAGCCCGTTTATGAACTCGTCAATCCCGATGGCCTTGCCTATGTGATGCAGGCTTATTGCACCGGTGTTGACTCAGCCTTGAGTCAGGCCGATCTGCCGACACTCGGTGAGCGCCTTGCGCTCCCTGAGGGCTGGACCTATCGGACCCGGATTCTTGATGAAGAAATGGTGATCGATACCTCTGCGACACTTGCCACCGTGCTTCAAGATGAGTTGGAGAACTCCTACACCCTGCCCTTTTAGGCCTAACTCGCTAGATTCTGACTTCCAGCTTGGCCCAGCACTTTGCTCGGGCGGGCGATCAGTACGATGAGTAATTGTGGATCCCTCCGAACAGGCAGCTGACGCCGAGACGACGGATTTTGTTTACCCCCTTTCGAAAGCCCTTTACGTCTTTGCTGCACTGCTCGTCTGGGGCTTAAGCACACACCATTTCGGCCTACGGGGTGGAACGATTGGCTTCACGCTGGCGCTAACGGTGAGTGGTTTCATACTTGGCTCGAAGGTGGACGATGCCCAAGCTTCCCTTAGCGGCTTGGTACCCAAGTCCTTTCTCAAGATCTGGGCGAGCGTGCTCATGGTCGTCCTGCTGACTGCGATCACGTTTGCGTTCTCCTTCTCCTTTATAGATCCCTTGGGACTCAGGAGATTGGGGCTATCTGGCCTATTGGGAGTTTCAAACTGGTTCCAAATGGAGCCAAATTTACGCACCCAACTGCATTTCCCACTCCCGCTGTTCGCACTGTTCGCGATCTCTGTCGCAGCGCAGCTGATTGCTATTTGCTACGCGACCATGAGACTTTCTCGTCGCTTTGCCCCTCGAGCAACTTGGCTGCTTCCCACCCTGGCGGCGCTCGCAGCTATCACGGGATTCCTCTTGGGAGCCGCAAATCTCTTATCTCCCACGGTGAGCTTTTTTGCAACGCCCTCTGCCGGATTTG
>CAZTQJ010000011.1:0-9532 GCA_964615615.1 uncultured Acidimicrobiaceae bacterium | reverse complement strand
GCAAATCTCTTATCTCCCACGGTGAGCTTTTTTGCAACGCCCTCTGCCGGATTTGGTTTTTTTGTTGGTGCCCTTGCCGCCATGAAGAAGGATAAGTTGCCCGCGGTAAAGCGGAGCTTCTTGCACGCTGGAGTAGCGCAGACCATCGTGCTTAGCCTGATCGTTGCGCTGACGCTGAGTCCAAACGCCTTCCTGTATCGGAGTATTGGACTGCCTGCTGTTGCGCTAAGCACCGCACTGCTCCTCGCCTTTAGCGCTCAGTCCGATGAGCGACTGAGCTTGCGTACTCATCACCGCCTAGACAAACTTGCGAACTTCATGCTCTGGCCGGCGCTTTTAGGTTTTTGGGTTTTCGCCGGTCTGTCTTATCAACAGCATCACAATCACTTCCTCGCGCTCACGGCGACGCAAATAGTCATTACCTTCGCCATTTCTGCTCTTGGCTATTTCTGCATCGAGCAATTATTTCGGATGCCCCGAACAAGCTGGTCAATAGTTGGCCTGGTTTTGGTACCTGGACTCGTGCTCTTGATTAGCCTGCCTCTGATCAAGAGCGTTATTACTGCTTTTCCTTCTGGCCCCACCCTCGCGGGAACTTCACCCATTGTCCGCAAAGCACCCCCCAATCCGCATCACGATGTCCGGAGTCTCTTGGTCGGTGGATCAGATGCATTTGGTCTGAGCCTTGGCGCGGCCCCTATAGGTATTCATCGCGGAGTCCTCGTGCATGTCGATAGCACCACTGACTGTGGCCTGATCAATTTTGCCAACCCAACCCAGCCTCACTTGAAGCCGATCAGAGGCTGGAGGAATCCCGCAGGCTGGGCTCGTTGCTCCTCTCAGGCTCTACGTTGGAAGGCCGACCTCAAGGTCCTCCACCCTTCGGTCGTGATTTTGGCTGAGGGTGAAGCGGAGGTACATGCGAGGACATTCCAGGGGCAGCGGATTTCGATTCTCCAAAGCGAATACGCGACCGAAGAACGGAGATCTTTGCTCGCCGCGGTGAAGCTCCTCAGTTCCCGAGGGGCAAGCGTGATCCTGACGACCGCGCCCTATTACGGCATCGGAGTCCCTCTGTTGCACTTTGGGAATCCAGCGAATGACCGCGCTCGGGCAGATGCTTACAACGCCATCCTTCGCTCCGTAGCGGCGGAAACAGGAGCAACAGTCTTTGACCTCAACCGCCTGGTTTGCCCTAAGGGGCGCTTTCAAATGATCGTTCACGGCCTCAAGGTGCGAGGCCTCGACGGGACCATTGTTAGTCCTCGTGGGGGTCAGTGGATACAGCCGAAACTCCTCGCCATGGTCCGAGCAGTGGCGGCTTCAGCGCAGTGAGTTCGCAATCTCTTGAATTGGCCTGGTTTGCCGCTCTTTGTGACGACGATTATGAGTTCCTCGGTGCACCCGAATCTCTTCGGCCCTCAAGCGTCGCGCATTGCCAAGAAATCGTCACCGAAGCCGAAGTGCAGGGTTTTGATGCGATTCTCTTACCCTCGGGCTACGAACTTGGGATCGACGCCATAAGCTTCGCCGCGACGCTTGGATTTTTGACCACCAGCATCCGTCCTTTGGTGGCTATTCGCTGTGGGGAATTGTGGCCTCCGCAACTTGCTCGACAGCTTGCTTCCCTGGATGAGATTCTCGGGGGCCGATTACTCGTCAATATCATTTCTAGCGATCTACCCGGTGAAACGCTGAGTGCTGCCGATCGTTATGGTCGCAGCCTTGAGGTGATGCAAAGCCTGAGAGGACTCTTTGCGCAAAGCGAGATAGCTCACCATGGTCCGGCTTATCAATTTCGTGTGAAGAGCCCCCGCATCGTGCGAGAGCGTAACGTTTGCCCCGCCTTGTATTTCGGTGGCCTCTCAGAAGAGGCGAGGGAATTAGCTGCTCAAGAAGCAGATGTCTATCTCATGTGGCCAGACACAGAGGCGAAGGTCATCGACATCGTCGAGGACATCAAGCGCCGCAGCGCACTTCATGGACGCAGCATCCGCTTTGGCTACCGCGTCCATGTCATTGTTCGTGAAACTGAGGAAGAAGCAAGAAACGCGGCTACTCGGCTCATCAGTGCAGTCAGTGATGAGGCTGGAGCTGCGATTCAGGCACGCTCACTTGACGCCACAAGTGTCGGAGTTAATCGACAGGGTGAACTGCGCGCTGAGGCTGATAACGATGGCTATGTTGAGCCCAATCTATGGACCGGCATTGGTCGTGCCCGGTCAGGTTGCGGTGCAGCCATCGTGGGGAATCCTCAGCAAGTTGCGGCAAAAATTGAGCGTTATCGCGAGATTGGGATCGACAGTTTCATTTTCTCTGGCTATCCCCACCGTGAGGAGTGTCAACGGTTCGGTGAGTTGGTAATGCCACTCCTTCGTAGCTAAGGCTTATGCCTTAGATAATTTCACTCATGTTCACCACACGACCTTCTGCGATGGACTGCTGAGCTGCAACACCGATTGCCGTAGCTCGGAGACCATCTCGACAGCTCACTGCAGCAGGCTTCCCTTCGCGGATGGCCTTGATGAGATCAAGGTGTTCAAGGTAACTCGCACCGTGGTGATAGCCCTCATGGGCGATTTCCTCGTTCCGAATAATTTCCGAACTCACCCCTGGAGCCCAGTGCTCGCGAAGACCGAATCGAAATTCTTGACTGGGCAAAAATGCCTCAGCTTTTCCGATTGAGCCCACGACGCTGATCTCTTCTTGATTCATGCTGCCCTCAGCAAACATGCAGAGGTCAAGGGAAGAGCGAATACCATTTGCGTGCTCCACAATGACCATGGCGTTATCCATAATGTCGGACTGCTGGCCTTCATAGTGCTCGTCAAGGTGATTTACCGTCTGTGCACCGCTGGCCATCACTCTCGTGGGTTCAGATCCGGTGATTTGAAACATCAGATCGAAGAAGTGGCAACACTTTTCAACGAGCGTTCCGCCGCTTCGTTTATTAAAGCGGTTCCAATTATCGACTTTTTGCAAAAACGGGAAACGATGCTCTCTGATGGCAAGCATGGCGATCTCGCCAAGGTCCCCACTGCGGCTCACCTCGATGAGCTTGGCCACCGGCGGCATATAGCGATATTCAAGGCCCACCCAGGTTACGGCATCGCGCTTTTCGGCAAGCTTGACGATCATCTCGCAGTCTTCAACGGTGGTTGCCATGGGTTTTTCAATCAAGAGGTGAAGATCAGAGGCGAGGAGTTCGCGGCAGATTGCTGCGTGGGTGTCATTGGGCGAGGCAATAACGACCACGTCACAGAGTCCAGATTCCATGAGCTCACGGTGGTTTTGGAAATATGTTGGCTGGCGCCCCTCAGCTATGGCCAGCCTCGTCCACTCAAGAGAATCTCCATGAGGGTCAGCGACGGCCGTGACTTCCACCTTGGAAATTGCCTGGAGGTTTCTGAGGTGCTCAAGGCCCATCATGCCTGTGCCCACAATGCCGTAACGCAGAACTTCGTTCACGTCCGCAACCTTATTCCTAGGCCCCGAGCTTCCCGTGATTCCCGAAAGCGCCGGCTAGGAAAAGCAAGCTGTAGACCTCGATCCCTAGATGCTCTAGCCTCAGCGGCGAGCCTTTCCACAATTGAGGAGTTTCCTATGGCAGAACGTGTTTCAAACATACTTGCGGGACGAAAGATTGTCGTTTCCGGTATTGGCCCGGGGCTTGGCCGAAGAGCAGCAGTGGCTTTGGCCTCCCATGGTGCGGACTTAGCGCTAGGCGCAAGACGTCAGGGCAATCTCGATGAGGTGGCCGAAGAAGTTGCGGCCTATGGCGGCAAGGTCATAACCCGTTCTACGGATATCACGAAGGTGGACCAGTGCGAGGCACTGTTCGCTGCGGCTAATGCTGAACTCGGTGGCGTTGACGGCTTGGTGAATAATGCCTACCGCTACGACGTCTTCCAGCCCTTTGAGTCGGTGGACCTGGAGCAGTGGAGCAAGATTATTGAGACCAATGTGATGGGATCACTGCGTATGGTGCGCAGCGCCCTTCCCTACCTGCGAGCCGCTGGCGGGGGCTCGGTGGTGAACGTGGCCTCCATGGTGGCGAGGAAGCCACAGCCCCTCCAAGGCGGTTATGCAACCTCCAAGGGTGCCCTCCTGACGGCAACCAGAGTCCTTGCCTTCGAGCTCGGTCCCGATCAAATCCGAGTGAATGCGGTGGTGCCGGGTTGGATGGCAGGACCATCGGTGGATATCTATCTCCAAATGACGGCTAAAGCACGAGGTATTTCTGAAGCTGAAGTGCTTGCGGAAATTGAAGAGCCTGTCGCACTTGGCCATATCCCCTCTGATGAAGATGTGGCTGGCTCCATCGTCTATTTGATTTCTGACCTCTCTAAGGCCGTGACCGGTCAGGCCATAGACACCAATGGCGGCGAACTCTTCGTGAGCTAAAGCTAAAACTGATAGGAGATGGCGGCATTACTTCTGTGGTCGGGCTGCCGGGATTTGAACCCGGGACCTCTGCGTCCCGAACGCAGCGCGCTGCCAAACTGCGCCACAGCCCGTTGTTGACCTAAGCCAACTGGGCCATGCTACCCGACCTCTTCAGGTCCCTCTTCGGCGAGTTCAGTTGAGACCCGCTGCACGACCAGACGCGTAATGCGGCGTTTCTCCATTTCAGCGACCTTGAACTCCAGGCCACCTTCAATAATCGCGTTGCCAACTTCAGGAAGTTTGCCAATACGGTCCATAACAAAACCGGCAATGGTGACATATTCACCATCTTCGAGTTCAACGCTAAAGAATTCCTCGACATCATCAAAACTGGCCTGGCCATCGACGAGCCAGCGCTCAGCATCAATGGGAACCATTTCAGGCTCTTCTTGGGGGTCAAATTCATCGCTGAGTTCACCCACGAGTGGTTCAAGAAGATCTTTAACGGTAATAACCCCGGCAACTCCGCCGAACTCATCAGTCACCACGGCGAAAGTTCTGCGCGCCTCACGTAGCAGTTCGACAGCTTCGAGCACTAAGAGAGATTCGGGCAGGATGAGGGGCTTGCGAATACGCTTAGAAATATCGATGGGCGCGATGCTTGGCAGGGGCCCAGTCTTTCGCTGGACGCGGAAGAGGTCATTGACATAGAGCACGCCGATGAGGTCATCAAGGTCTCCAGAGACCACGGGGAAGCAGCTATGCCCACTTTCGCGGACTGCACTTGCTACACCCTCTCCGTCAACGGGAATGGTGAGTGCAACGACATCTATGCGAGGCGTCATCACGTCACGAACTTCAAGCTCGCGCATCTCAACAAGGGCTTCGGCGATGGCGCGTTCTAAGGGAGAGAGGGCCTCTCGGTCCTCATCCCGCTTGGTGCGCTGGAACCAGCGTGCGGCTCCTGGTGGTCGTTGATCGACCGGGTTGGTGCTCACCTGGTGGTGAGCACCCCATGAGAGGAAACCTCGGCTGGCGTGAATGAACTGTCCTCATAATTTCCGCCATCAAGCAATGAGCGAGTAGCTCGGCGGAGTCGCAGGGCATCGAGAGGCTTAACGAGCCAACCTTCGGCCCCTGATCGCTTGGCGAGGAACACATCGGGTCGACGGTCGAGGAGCATAAGCACCGGGATGTGCTCCAATTTGCCGTAGGACTCGGCATGACGTAATTCCAGAGCGGTCGCGAAGCCACCCATGGATCCGATCTGCATGTCGATGACCAAGAGGTCAATATCTTCAGCATTGACCGTGCTGATTACCTCGGGACCTGATGCTGCTTCAAGAATTTCAACCTCAGGACCAGCGAGCACGCTTGCCACTTCGGCACGGAGCGCTGGAACGTCAGCGGCGATGAGGATCGTGGCCATGAACTAATCCTAGTGCTCACTTAGGCGAGGTCTTCAGCTAGGTCGCGGAGTTCCTCCAAGGAGGCCACTCCTGCGGGCCGAAGCGGGACCACCAAGACCTTGCTTTCAGCCCGAGCCGCTACGAGCTCTTCGACCGCAGCCCTATGGAGTTCAGCCTCTGCCCGGATTTCCCAGAAATTATCTAGGAGATCACCTAAGGCGCTGGCTCCAAACTGCTCACGCGGTAGTTCTTCGCCGGATCCTGGTGAAGGGGTGCATCGGTTAGCAATGACCGCAGCCAGCACGAGGCCGTCTCCTTCGAGGCGGTCAATGAAGTACTTCGACTCAGTGATGGCAGCCGGAAGGGGTGCGGTGACGAGCACGTAGGCCGTAGAGGCTTCGTGAAGCAGGCTGCGCACGTCTCCGGCACGTTCTAAAAATCCCTGCTCCATGCCGGAGAAGGCTTGGAAGAAGACGATGGCATCGGCGACGACTTGGGCACCAGCAACACGACCAACCTGCTTCAAAATTCCGCTGGCAGCGGCGTTCACTGCTCTGAGTCCGCGACGGGTTGGGGCGAGCAATGTTCTCGTCACCCGGTTCGTGAGGAACTGTTCGAGGCGACGTGGTGCGTCAAGAAGATCAAGGGCATTTCGGGTCGGAGGTGTATCCACTACGACGACGTCGAACAAGCCTGAAGCAGAGAGCTCGTAGAGCTTCTCCATCGCCATGTACTCCTGTGTCCCTGATAGCGCTCCGGAAAGCGAACGGAAAATTCGATTCTCGCGAATAGTGGCTGCCTGTGCTTCGTTTTCGGCATAGCGCCCAATCAAATCATCGAAGGTGCCAGTGGCATCAAGCATGACCGCAGTAAGACTGCCGCCACCTTCGATAGGAATACTGACGGCTTCGTTCCCGTCTGCGGTCATAGCTAAAGCGTCAGCGAGGCGGCGGGCGGGATCGACAGTGAGTACGCAAACGCGACTGCCGGAGCGAGCTAGACCAAGGGCGATGGCTGCGGAAATAGTGGTCTTGCCTACACCACCTGGTCCCGCACAAAGCACCACACGACAACCGTCAAGGGCATGGTCCAACATCTAGAACTCCGGCTTCATGTTGGAGATGGCCTCTGCCATTGCTGTACTGAGTTCTGCGAGGCCCTCGAGATCAATCTGAGATCCAAGGATGCGAGGAAGGGCAATGCTGGGAAGGGGAAGCTGGGCTCTGAGTCGATCCTGCTCCAGGTTTTGGCGCTGCAGTCGCGAGCTTTGCAGTAGCCGAGCTTGTTCTAATTGCGCGAGGCCTGAAGCTGAGATGGAAACGCCCGCATCCTTGGCGGCCATCTCAGCGGGGATGGCGAGTGCGGCGAGGTCGGGATAGAGGCCGTTGACGATTACTGGTCCCAGACGAATACCGGCCTTGTCTTCAACGGCAAAGGCCGCTTCGATGGTTTCACTGACGGCAAGTTCCTCGGCGATGGTGACCAATACAACCTGACTGCGCTTTGGATCGGCCAACATGGCGGCTACTTCATTGGCTTGCTGGCGCAAGGGGCCCGAACTCGCCGCATCTTGCATACCGGCTGCTGACGTGAGCAGGGTTATGGCGTGACCGGTTGCGGGAGCGTCGACGACGATGAGGTCGTAGCTGCCAGCCGTTTCGAGTTGCTTGACTTTGCCGAGGATGAGCAGCTCACGGAGCCCTGGGACGGCAGTAGCGACAATTTCCAGCAAGCCCGTGCGTTGGAGGCTGCGCCCGAGCTTTCCCATCCCGTGGTCATTGAAGTATTCGACGAGTGCAAGTTCTGAAGTCACGAGGCGTCCGTCAACGCGCCCAGCTCCTTTGGAGAACAGGGTGACGGCTTCATAACTGAGCAACTGCTCGCGGTCGAAGCCGGAGGTCAATTCTGGCCGACCTTCTAGATCAACCAACAGAGCCTTGAGCCCCTGGCTTGCGGCTAGGTGGGCAAGGGCGGCTGAGACCGTTGACTTTCCAGCTCCGCCCTTCCCGGCCACAATGACCACCGGTGCCCGTGAGCAGAACTCGGATACCTCCACGAGCACCAAGGCTAGTGGCCTTTTAGCCGGTCTTTTCGGGCGAAAGTCCACTTGCGATCTCAGGTTGTGTATTCGGGGCTTCGGGTGTACCGTGAGAAATCTTCACAACATTGCATCGACATCGGGGGGTATCGAATGCTTAATAGCGTTAGCGAGGACTGGCAGCGTCAAGCTGCTTGCCGAGGTCCACAGGCCGTGCTCTTCTTTCCGCCTAATTCACCGGAACGCAAAGAAGAGCGTTTCATCCGTGAGGCAGACGCGAAAGCGATTTGCGCAGAGTGCTCAGTGATCTACGACTGCCGCAATTTTGCCTTGGAGATTCGTGAGCCACATGGCATCTGGGGTGGCCTCAACGAACATGAGCGCCGACTGCTCGACCTGAAGAACTAAGCCTCAGGCTGCGTTCCCCAGCCAAGAATTCTTGGCGTCTCATTCACAATCAAGATGACGAGGGCGAAGGTCACGATGTGTACGGCGGTGCACCATAGACAGATTGCTCCGATGATCAGGAGCTCTGCGGTGATGAGCCAGAGCACGAAGCCAATTCCCGTGAGGGCGGCTAAGAACCTGATCTGATGCAGTCTGCGCGGAGCCACATACCAAGCGGGCGGTGAGTTGAGTACGACCATGGCTACAAAGAAGACCAGGCCTAGAACGGCAACCGGTATGCCCAACAAACTGCTTTGCGCCGAAGAGGTGACCTTGGCGCAGTTGATTGTCCCCGTTTCGGGGCAAGCCAACAGCGTCGTGCTGATGTAGTGCGCCACAGTGAGATAGATCGAAATCCCCAAGCCAAAAATCGAAAGCGTGAAGGTCCCAAAGACGACTAGTGGCCGAGGAAGTCCAATCTTTGCTGGAAGGCTGTTCTCCATGGTCTCAATGCTGCTTTCGCTACTTGAGTTTGAGCGCAGTACTGGCTGCGAGGACGCCCTTGGAACTACATACATTCGAAGGGGCGTTCTTGGTCTGGGAACAGATCACCGCAGTGATGTAGTTCGCCGTGGCGATAATGGCCTGAGTGACGGGTGAGGTCGGGTCACTGAGTCCGCTGGCGATCTGATCGCGCGAGAGACCACTCAGCACTGACGGCGAGTAACTCGCTCCCGACACCAAACCACGGTTGTTAATAGACATGAAGGGGATGGAGCCAGGTTGAGTAGCGGGTATGTACTTCGTCGTGTCGTACTTACGCACGAGGTAGTTGTCCTGCTTGGTTGGCGTCATCACCACAGTCTTGCCATCTTCCCCAAGGCTTTCTACGGCACGAAGGGCCAGCAACTTTGACTTCCAGCTGACCTGGGAGAAGGTGAAAGTTGGGGTGCTGGGGTAGACATCGGTGCTTGATGAGGAAGCTAAGCCAAGGTTTGAAATTGTCCCAAACCGTGAGAGGGCGATAATTGCGGGCCAGCGTTCGGCGGCGCAGTAGGGGCAGTATTCGGCACCGGAATAGAAGAATCCTGGCGTTGTCACCGAGCCGCCCTTGAACTTCAAGGCTGGCTCCCCACTAATCAGGCTTGGGGGATTGATCGGCACGTTTGGAGACGAAATCCCTACCTTGTCAAAGACCGAAGTTGGGATCTGGGTGAGCTTGGCAGTGAGGGAAGCCGAGGCGGCTTGGAAACCACTAGTGCTTGTCCCCTGGGTGGTCTTGTTACTTCCGCTGGTGGCCTTGACGATGAGC
>CAZTQJ010000010.1:0-12970 GCA_964615615.1 uncultured Acidimicrobiaceae bacterium | reverse complement strand
TTCAGCACCCCGAAATCGGCCAACTCCTCCCCGGCGAAGCCCTTGGTGACGGCCTTTGTGGTGTTACCCACGGCGTCAAGGCTCACGAGGATGCGCTCGGTGTCACCCTCGAACTCGCCGGCCATCTCCGCAATACCCGCAGAGTTGTCCGAAACCGGACCAAAACTGTCCTCAGAGACAATCATGCCGGCCGTTGAGAGCAAGCCGAAAGCGATAAGGGCCACCATGTAGAGCGAAGTCTGAACCTTGCCGCCGCCAAGTCCAATGGCCGCGCCAAAAGCAATAGCAATTGCCATGATCGCCCAGACCGAAGATTCAAGACCGAGGGCAATACCCGAGAGGACTGTTGTTGCGGCACCAGTGCGCGTTGACTCAGCAACTTCGCGAACCGGTGCGCGCTCGGTTGAGGTGAAGTGCTCGGTAATCAAACTGGCTGCCAGGGAAAGACCGACACCGGTAAGCACGGCGTAGAAGACCTTCCAGTTGTGGACGTAGTAGTGAGCAACGACTGCTGCACCAGCGACGGTAAGGGCGGAGGAGAGCCAAAAACCACGGTTAATAGACGCCATAGCGCTCTTGTCCTTGTCGCGGGCACGCACGGCGTAGACGCCGATAATGGAGGCGATCACGCCGATGGCGGGAACAATGAGGGGGTAGAGCACAGCAGCCGTTGCGTGAACCGTGTTGCTGAAGGCTGCATAGCCAAGGATGAGGGCTGCGATGATGGTGATCTCGTAGGACTCGAAGAGGTCAGCGGCCATACCCGCACAGTCACCAACGTTGTCACCAACGTTGTCGGCAATGGTGGCGGCGTTACGAGGGTCATCCTCAGGGATGCCTGCTTCCACCTTGCCAACGAGGTCAGCACCGACGTCAGCAGCCTTGGTGAAGATACCCCCACCGACACGCATGAAGAGTGCGAGCAGTGAGGCTCCGAAGGCAAAGCCCACAAGCACCGTGGTGGCTGAGTTTTGGAAAATCAGGAAGATGCCTGCAGCGCCTACAAGACCGAGGCCCACGCAGAGCATGCCGGTTACTGCACCGGAACGGAAGGCAACCTGAAGGGCCTTAGCCATGGTGCCACCATTTGCCGCAGCTGCAGCGGTGCGCACATTGCCTCGAACGGCAATGGACATACCGATGAATCCAGTTAGGCCGGAGAATGCCGCACCAAGAAGGAAGCAGACAACGCGCCACATTCCATTTTGGTGAGCAGTCATCACGATCTGGTTCGCCTCAGTATTCACAACCTTGGTACCGGTGAAGAAGATCAGGACAGCTAGTGGCACGACGATGATCGCGATGGTGCGGAACTGACGACGCAAGAAGGCCTCAGCGCCCTCACGAATTGCATCAGCAATTTCACGCATCTTGGGAGCACCCTGGTCGGCAGCCAAGACACCGCGCATGAGCACGAGGCCGGAGAGGATGCCGATGACGCCGGCGGCGAGCACGGCGTAGATCCAGGTCTTATCAACCGAATGCAAAGTGAAATTCTGGTAGCCGCCTTCAGCGAGGCGTAGCGTCTGACCCATCGTCAGTGTTCCCTTTCTCTGGTGCACTCCCGGTCGAGAGTGCATAGAACCATGTCCGACCCGAGGTCGCGACTCGCGCAATCTTAGGAGCGCGACCCGCGTAACTTAGCGATACCAAGCCCTAAACGCCAAAGCGCCTTAGGCGTCCTCATCCCCAGGGCCTGAAACGATTTCAAAATCAGGGTTCAGGATGCTTTTATGATTACCTTCGCTACCAACGGTTCCCTCAACCACAATCCGGGTTCCAGGCTGTATTCCTGCGATCGTTCGGCCAGAGAAAATAAGGGTTATTGAGCCCGTGCCATCGCTGAGTTCTGCCACGGTTCCCCGAGAACCAGCGGCTCCAGAGTGTATTTTTACTGATGAAACCCGGCCAGCCAGTTTTACCTGACTACGCCACTGGGCATCTTCGATATGAACCGTACCGACGCTGCGTTCAGCCAGGGCAAGGTCGGCATAACGCAGTTTTTGTGGGGCATTGGGCTCCTCGGGCAGCTCATTCGGTCGTTTATTGCCAAAGCGGCGTTCAGCCGAACGGCGTGCCGAAACAGCGAAAGGCACAATCGTCGCATTCACGTGAGGGATAAGGGACACCGCTTCGGCAATCCGGTCGGCCGTGCGGTCATGGAGGACACGCTGGAGGCGGGAGGTAAAGGCCCTCCGAGGCAGAACCAAGGTGCATTCGGTGCGACCGTCTGCCGTGACTTTTGTCACCATTTCGACAATGGCCCGGTCAATGCGGCGATCTTGGCACTCGAAAATTTCGAGATCAATGGCGGTCACACTCGATCCCACCCAGGCCTCTTCGAGCTCATGGGCTCTGCGAACATCAATGCGGTAGTGGATCGCACGGATCGCTCCTGGAGACTCGGCAATGACGTGTGCGTACTTCAAGGCCCGAATCGCGGCCACATCAAACTCGTCTACAAGGACCACCACCAGGTGATCAGGGAGTTCCTTGGTTTTGGTTTCTACGATCTCGGCTTCTTCGAGCATGGCTTCCTCGTCCACGTATTGCTTATTAAGCCGAACCAAGAAGTAGTAGAGGGCAGGACCGACCACGACGATGATCCAAGCCCCCTCAAAGAACTTGGCGAAAGCAAAGATGATGACCACCGAGCCCGACAGCAGGGCGGCGAAGCCGTTGATGACAACACCCCACTTCCAACGACCTTCACGCAGATTGAGGTGCCGCGCAGTCATGCCTGCACCGGCCATCAAGAATCCGGTGAATACGCCAATGGCGTAGAGGGCGACTAGGCCGTTGACGCGAGCTTGAAAGACCAGGACCAGGGTGAGCGAAACGGATGCAAGCACCACGATGCCGTTGGAGAAGGCCAGGCGATGGCCCCGTTTCATCATTTGGCGCGGAAGGAAGCGGTCTCCAGCGACAAAGTTCGCGAGGAAGGGGAAGCCATTAAAACTGGTGTTCCCACCGGTGTAGAGGATGAGCATGGTGCAAAACTGCACGGCAAGAAAGAGCATGTGGCTGAAGCCCTGATCTCCCAAAACTGCTTTGACTTCTTGAGAGACCACGGTTGGCGTACCGGCTGCAAAGGGCAGAGCGTGAGTCCAGGTGGCCAACATCGTGGTGCCAAGCACCAAGAAAGCCAGCGTAGAACTCATCCAAATCATCACGACTCGAGCGTTCTTACCCGTGGGGTTTCTAAAGGATGCAACGCCATCAGCAATGGCTTCTAGTCCGGTCAGCGAGGAGCCACCATTAGCGAAAGCTCGCAAGAGGCCTATGAAGGCCAGGCCATAGAGCATGCCGTTACTCGAATGACCTAATTGATGATCGACGAGTAGGTGGTGAGCTGGGATGGGAAGGTGGTCAAGTGTCCCGGTGAGCTTCTTGATAAAGCCCACCACGATGACGGTGCTCAGAGCGAGAATGAAGAGATAGGCCGGAATAGCAAAAAGCGTTCCGGCTTCTCGAATGCCTCGTAGGTTGCCATAGAGCAGCAGCAGCACGACACCAACAGTGATTGGCACGGTGTAGGGCGTCATTGCCGGGAAGGCTGAGGTCAGAGCTGCCGTTCCTGCTGAGGTCTGCACGGCGACGGTCACCGTGTAATCAATGAGGAGCGCAACGGCGGCTATCAGAGCGATGCGGTGACCGAAGTTGTCTCGCGAGACCACGTAAGAACCGCCCGACTTCGTGTACACCCCGATGAGGTCCAGGTAGGAGAGCGTGACAAAGAAGAGGACGCCGATGATGGCCACCGTGAGGGGGACCAGCAAACTAAAAGCGGCAAGACCGATATAGGGAACCATCTGGGTGAGCATCTGCTCAGTGCCATAGGCCGAGGATGACAGGCAGTCTGAAGCCAGCACTCCTAGGGCAACCGGCTTTGAGAGCCGCTCATGACCAAGGTCCTCTGATACCAGAGGCTTGCCTAGTAAGAAGTTCTTCAGGCGATAGCGCCTGGTCTCAGCTATGAGTTCAGCATTCCCTGACGCGAGAGGCTGGGGGGAATATCGAGAATCAGTATCGGTAATAGCCACAGGTCAGTTCTCCTAGCAAAGAGAGCCTACCTGAGGCCTCCAAGATTGCAACACTCTCAGGTTGCATAAGGAGCCGAGAGGTGTTGAGATAGGAGGCATGCACATTGTGGTCGCCGGTTGCGGAAGAGTGGGTTCAGGGCTCGCCATTACCTTGGCTGAACAGGGCCACTCAGTCGCCGTTATCGACAGAAACGCGAAAGCCTTTAAGCGCCTTGGCGTTGGCTTTTCCGGCAGTACGGTCATCGGATCAAGTTTTGACCGCATGGTGCTGCAAAGTGCAGGAATCCGTGATGCCGACGGCCTTGCCGCAGTGAGCAACGGGGACAACACCAATATCTTGACCGCGCGTATTGCTCGCGAGAACTACGGCGTTAAAAACGTCGTAGCTCGAATCTACGATCCTCGGCGGGCCATGATCTACAAGAAGCTTGGTATTCCCACTGTGGCAACCGTCACTTGGACTGTGGATCAAGTTGAACGCTGGCTCAGCCCCGAGCGCACAACCGAACTTTGGAATGACTCATCAGGAAAACTCATGTTGATTGAGCGTATTCTCCCTAGTTCTTGGGCGGGGGCCAGCCTGAAAACGCTTGAAGAACTCTCCGGTGCTCGCCTAGTAGCCGTCACCCGCGCTGGAGTGGCACGACTTGATGGGCACGCCCTCATCGGTCAAGACGGTGACGTGCTCACCTTGGCGGTACTTCGCGAACAAGGTGAGCGACTTGAGCAGACCCTGGAGAGCGCACCATGAGAGTCGCCATCGCTGGAGCAGGAAGTGTCGGAACCGCCATGGCACAGGCTCTTGCCGAACACGGGCATGAAGTTTTCGTCCTTGAGCGCGATAGCGCCATCGTTGAACGCCTCAATGACTCCAATGATGGCGTTACCTACGTCACCGCTGATGCCTGTGAGGTTTCCCAACTGCAGGCTGCAGGAGTAGGGAATGCAGAAGTCATGGTGGCTGCCACCGGAGATGATGAGGACAACCTGGTCATCTCCTTACTTTCCAAGCAAGAATTCGCCGTCCCCAAGGTCATGGCAAGAGTAAACAACGAGAAGAACAGCTGGCTCTTTAACAGCGAGTGGGGTGTTGACTTTGCTATCTCAACTCCCCAGCTCCTGACTGGACTCGTTGAAGAAGCCATCACGGTGGGTTCACTCGTACAGCTCCTCACCCTGGGTAAAGAAAACAAAGCCTCGCTCATCGAGGTCACCCTGTCAGCTAACTGCCCGTCGCTGGGTATGAATATGCGGGAGCTGGAAATTCCTCGCAATGTGGGCATTGTGGCGATTTTGCGGGCGGGTGAGGTCATCATCCCTCGCGGAGACACCGTCTTAAAAGATGGCGACGAATGCGTCGCCATTGTGACTGGTGACGGTGGCGATTTTGTTCGTCGCTGCCTCGAGGGTTAAGCGACCAACCCCAACAAGGCCTAAGCCCAGGCCTAACATCAGCCTGTGGCTCTCGCTTTTTTCGACCTCGATAAGACGGTCATCGCCAAAGCAGCCATGGTGGCCTTTGGCGGAGAACTCCGACGCCGCGGACTTGTCAACCGCCGGACCATGGTCCGTGCGGTCTCCCAGCACTTAATTTTTCTCTACCTCGGTGCGGATGAAGAGCGCATGGCCAAGATGCGCCAAGCCACCCTGGAGGTGACCAAGGGCTGGGACCGAAACGAGGTGAGTGAGGTTGTCCGTGAGACGCTCCTCGAAACCGTTGAGCCCATCATCTATGCCGAAGCCCTTGATCTCATGGAAGAGCACCGTGAGCGAGGCGACCAGATCTACCTCGTATCAGCCTCGCCTGAGGAGATCGTCCAACCCCTCGCCGCCCTCCTTGGAGCAGACGGTGCCATCGCCTCGCGCGCAGAAGTTGATGAAAAGGGTTGTTACACCGGGCACATGGCTTTTTACAATGCCGGTGAAGCCAAGGTCGGTGCCATTAGGGCAATTGCCGAACGTGAAGGGCTCCACCTGGCCGACGCCTTCGCCTATTCAGACTCCATCACGGACTTGCCGCTCTTGCTCGCCGTGGGTCACCCCGTAGCGGTGAATCCCGATCGCGCCTTGGCGCGCGAAGCAAAAGAGCGCGGCTGGGAAAGCAGGAGCTTTACTAATCCTGTCAGGCTTCGTGATCGCGTCACGGCAAGAACGCCACTCGTGACTTCCTCACTCGTGCTTGCGGGAATCGTGTTCAGTGGCCTTAGAGTCGCCAGAGCTATCCGGCACCGACCCAAGCTGGGCTAAGACTTAAACAGTCAGCAGGTCGCGAGCACCCGTGTCAGAAGATGGGTGACGCAGCTTGGACATAGCCCGAGCTTCAATCTGACGGATGCGCTCACGAGTCAGGTTGAAGTGTTCGCCAACTTCTTCCAAGGTCCTCGGCTCGCCACGGTCAAGACCGAAGCGAAGTTTAAGAATTTCACGTTCGCGCTGGTCAAGGGGATTCAAGAGGCGATCGATTTCGTCGGGGAGCAGCGCAACCGCAGCAACCTCAAAGGGTGACTCTGCTGAACGGTCTTCGACAACGTCACCGAGTTCAGCGTCGCCATCTTCACGCAAAGGCTCGGAAAGCGAAAGGGGCTCTGCACGGAAGCGCAGGGCTTCGATCAGCTTGTCCTCAGGAAGTTCAACTTCCTTGCCGAGTTCTTTCAAAGTCGCTGGACGACCAAACTGCAACTCAAGCCGGGCCTGCGCTTTTTGTACTCTTGCCAAGGTGTCACCGGCGTGTACTGGGAGGCGAATCGTCCTACCCGTGTTGGCAATACCGCGGGTGATCGCTTGACGGATCCACCAGGTTGCGTAGGTAGAGAACTTAAAACCCTTGCGCCAGTCGAACTTCTCGACGGCGTGCATAAGGCCTAGATTTCCTTCTTGGATGAGGTCCAACAAGGGTAAGCCTGAAGCCTGGTACTTCTTGGCAATGGAAACGACGAGGCGGAGGTTGGACTGGACGAACTGCGTAGTGGCTTTTTCACCATTACGAATATCCATGAGCATTTCCGTCCTCTCCTTACGGGAGAGGCCCTTCGCACCGGCTTCAATAATTGGGCTAGCGGCGCGGCCAGCCTCAATAGCTTGGGCGAGACGAACTTCGTCGTCCTTCGTGAGCAGTTCGTACTGGCCTATGTCAGTGAGATAGAGCCGGACGAGGTCTTCGTCATCCCTATCTATACGCTTGTCAGCCAATGTCGCCCTTACTCCTGTGTCCTGCGCGATTTACGCTCAAGACGAACTTCTGAAAAATTGCGGAGTCATCTCAAATGCCGCCCGGTGAAGTTTACCGGTAAGCCCTGACAGCGATTCAGGGTGCCGACTTGGGCTCACGTGCCCTAGCGCTTAAATCGGTTAGTAATAGGCATTCTGCGGTCCCTACCGAAGCCTTTGGCCGTAATTCTGACCCCTGGCGGCATCTGGCGGCGCTTATATTCCGATCCATCCACCAGGGTGGCGACCCTCGCCACCACCTCAGGATCAAAGCCAGCGGCAATCATCTCTTCAGCGGTGAGGTCGTCCTCTACGTAGGCCTCGAGGGCTGGATCGAGGAGTTCATAGGGTGGCAGGGAGTCAGCATCGAATTGGTCGGGGCGTAGTTCAGCGGAAGGGGCCTTGCTGATCACGACCTCAGGAATAGGCGCCTGGAGGCCATCACGAAGCGCTTTCGCATTACGCCAGGCGCAGAGCTCGTAAACCAAGGTCTTCGGACAATCTTTAATGACGGCAAAGCCTCCGGCCGAGTCTCCATAGAGCGTGGAGTAGCCCGTTGCCATCTCCGACTTGTTGCCCGTCGTCAAGACGATCCAGCCACGAGCATTGGAAAGCCCCATCAGCAAAAGTCCGCGAATGCGACTCTGGAGATTCTCATCGGTCAGGCCGAGTGGTTCCGAACCCAGGACCCTTCCGAGCATCCCCGAAAGCGCTTCGTGGCCTTCTTCTATCGGGAGTTGATGAAGCGTGATGCCAAGGCGCGCCGCAAGTTCGGCGGCGTCCTCAATGGAGCCATCGCTGGAGTAGCGCGAGGGCATCGCAACGCCGCGTACATGTTCTGCACCGAGCGCATCAACAGCAAGGGCGGCAACCAGCGTGGAATCAATGCCGCCCGAGAGGCCAATCACCACTTCACGAAAACCACCCTTAGCCAAGTAGTCATGAGTTCCAAGCATCAGCGCGTCGTAAACCTCGCCAACGGCGTCGAGCGGCTGCACGGGAACTGGTGGACTGAGCCTGATCGGTGCTTCGTTAGGCGCCGATACAAAGATGGCACTAGCCGTGCTCGGTCGGTCCGGCACTGCAAGATCTGCGAGGACCAGGGCCTCAACAAAGCGCGGGGCTTCAGCGATGAGCTCTCCTGAGGCATCCAGGATGAAGGAACCGCCATCAAAGACCAATTCATCTTGCCCGCCGACCAGATTCACATAGGCAACTGCACAGCCGGTCTCGGCAACGCGCTCACGCACCATGGCGATGCGCTCCTCTTGGCGCCCGCGTGAAAAAGGTGAAGCATTCACATTGACAATGAGCGAAGCGCGACCACTGAGTCGCGCAGCTGGACCCTCGGGTTGCCAGAGGTCCTCACAAACCGATAGCCCTAGCTCTACACCGGCGACCGTGAAGCTTGAGAGAACGGGAGCTCCTGGAGTGAACCAACGACGTTCATCAAAAACTCCATAGTTCGGAAGTAATTGTTTGTGCACACTTCCCAAACACTGGCCTTGGGACAAGAGGGCTGCAGAATTAGCGAGGTGAACGACTTCACCATGACGCTGTGCGTGACGCGCGTCATTGATGTCCAGCAGCTCGCCCGTGGAGCCCAGCATGCGCTCAACTGTCCCCACCACTACCGCGGTTGAGCGCGTTACCGAGGCCAAGGCCGCCAGCGCTGACTCCGCCTCGGTGATGAAGCCCCCCTTGAAGAGCAGGTCCTCAGGGGGGTAGCCGGTGAGGGCAAGTTCGGGTAGGACGAGCAGATCGGCGCCCTGAGCCTCAGCCCGCTCAAGCGCCTCGATGGCCAGCGCCAGGTTGGCCTCAAGAGCCCCCACGGTGGGGTTTATCTGGCCTAGAGCCAGCCTGATTGTTCCCATGGAGCCGAGCCTACCGATGTAGCCGGCTGAAGCCCCAAAAGCATTGTTCACAGCCCGTTAACCAAATCCTGCACGAACGGTCGCTTCTGTCAGGCAGAATGTCAGGGAACCGCCCCACGGGGGCGCAGAGAAGGAGAGCTGAGTGCCGTTCCAAGCTGAATACATCTGGATCGACGGGACCACCCCGTCCCCCCTCCTACGTTCCAAGACCCGGGTCTTGAAGGACGGAGAGAATCCCATGGATGAGATCTGGGGATTTGATGGGTCAAGTACCAACCAGGCCACTGGTGATGACTCCGACTGCGTCCTGCAGCCGGTATGGATGTGTCCCGACCCGCTTCGCGGTCCCAACGACAAGCTCGTCATGTGCGAGGTCTTGCTGCCCGACATGACGCCGCACGCGACCAACACGAGAGCTGCCTGCAAGGTCGCATCGGAAAAGTACGCCTCTGCTGAGCCCTGGTTCGGTATTGAGCAGGAGTACACCTTCATGCAGAACGGTCGCCCCTACGGGTGGCCAGAGTCTGGCTACCCCGCACCGCAGGGCCCTTACTACTGCGGCGTTGGTGGCGACCGCATGCCCGGTCGAGACATCGTCGAGGCACACACCGTGGCTTGCATGAAGGCCGGCATCGCCATTGAAGGAACCAATGCAGAAGTCATGATGGGCCAGTGGGAATTCCAGCTCGGCGTTCTCCCTCCCCTCGAGATGGGTGACCAACTCTGGGTTGCACGCTGGTTGCTCTTCCGCATTGCTGAAGACTTTGGTGTCTTCGCCACCCTTGACGCCAAGCCCATGCTCGGCGACTGGAATGGTGCTGGCGCACACACGAACTTCTCCACCAAGGAGATGCGCGTGGACGGTGGCATGGCCGCCATTGAGAAAGCCTGTGCAGCGATTGGCACCAGAGTTGAAGAGATGGTTGCCAACTACGGTGTCGGCATTGAGCAGCGTCTCACTGGCGCACACGAGACCGCTCACTACACCCAGTTCTCCTGGGGCGTTTCTGACCGTGGTTGCTCCATCCGTATCCCATGGAAGGTTGCCGTTGACGGTAAGGGCTGGCTCGAAGACCGTCGTCCAAACGCCAACATGGACCCCTATGTCGTGACACGCCTCCTCGTGGAGACCGTTTGCGGCGCATAAAACTAGGGCGCTAGCGCGCTCGTTAAACAAAGGCCCGGGCGCGACATGTGCCCGGGCCTTTGTGCGTCCGAACACGCCTCGTTGCGCGGGCTGTAAGACTAGGGAGGTGACAGTGCATGGATCTTCAGGTGATCTTGGTGGTGGCCCGCTAGGTCAAGGCTTCGCTGAGCCCTTCATCACTTTTCCAAAGAATCCTCCTGCCGAAGTCATTCTCGGTGTGCGTGACAGTGGCAGGCGCTGTATCACCGCTTCGACCGTGGCCGAGGCCGACTCCATAGAGCCCGACGAGACTGAAGATGGCTGGGGTGGATCAGTGGTTGTCGCCACTGAAGGCCTGAGCGAAGCCATTGCCTTCTGCCGCGGATTACGAAAACGAGAACAATCAGTAAGGCCCCTCCTGTTGGTTATTGATCCCAGCCAGCTCGAAGATCTCGCGCTGCGCGAAGATCTCTTTGATGATTTCTGTCTGAGCCCTGCCAGCCACCAAGAGGTGACGGCCAGAATAGAGATGCTCCTGCGGAGAGCCGGCCAAGGTGTCGGTTCAGAAATGATTGAATTTGGACCCATTGAAATCAACGCCGAAACCTACCAAGCAGCCATAGGCGGAGAGATCATGGATCTCACGTTTATGGAGTTTGAATTGCTGAAGTTCCTCGTGACTCACCCAGCCAAGGTCTTTTCCCGCGAAACGCTCTTAAATCGCGTCTGGGGTTATGAGTACTACGGCGGAGCGAGAACGGTTGATGTACACATCCGCCGACTCCGCGCGAAGCTTGGTGAGGAGCACGCCCACTTCATTCAAACCGTACGCAGCGTTGGTTATCGCTTTGGCCACCTCTCTTGGACCCCAGGGGCCGGCGAATAACTCAACCCAAGAGGGTGCGCAGAGCAATGAGGGCACAGCCAATGAGGAGGCCCACTAGCGCATTGCCCAAGGTCTCTAACCAGCTGCGGCGCGCAAGCCGCGCGGCATAAGTCTCGAAGAGCACAATGAAAGATATCGCCACGTAAAAACCAGCTAGGGCTGAACGGTGACCGGTAGAGGCAAAAAGGTCGGTAAGCAAAATAGCGAGCAGCGGAAAAGATGCCCCGCGCAGCATTGCCCATTCATTAGTGAGGGCGTCGCGAAATAACTGGCGGCTCCAGCCGACACCTTGTCGGTAACGCGTAGCCGTGAGTGCGGCGTAAGCATGAGCCAGCCAATACACCAGCATGGTGACGAGTACGGCTTCAAACACTTGCAGGCGTGAAGGGTCGCCACTCACGGATTCAATCGCACAGATTGCGGCCACGGTGACATTGCCGTAGATCACGCCCTCGGGATTGTCTTCAGCTTGTATCCAAGACATCAATCGGTCCAAGAGCTTGAGCCCCGATGGCTCCTCTTCGGACAAGGACTTCATGGGCGCTGAAGTGCCCAGCACTCGACTTCAACGCAGGCCCCAAGAGGCAAGGCGGAGACTTCCACCGCTGAGCGTGTGGGTCGATGCTCACCAAAGCAGTCCATCCATACTTCATTAAGCAGTGAATACTCTGCGAGATCGGTGAGAAACACCGTGGTCTTGATCACATCATCGAGGCTCAGGCCATGATCGGCGAGCAGGCTTTCGGCGTTAGCCAGTGCTGCACGCAGCTCGGCTTCCAGCCCACCTTCGGCAAGCCTGCGCCCACCAGACGCATCATCGATGAGACCAATTTGTCCCGAGGTAATCACCCACGAAGCAGCGGCGATCACCGGACTGTAGGGCCCTACTGCTTTAGCCATGATGCTTTGCCTCCTGCTCGCTACGTCCTGAGGGTAGGTCACTAGGTCGTCCATCAGCGAGCCATGCCGAGGCAAAGGTGGCTGCCATGACTGCGATACTCACGGGAAGCGCTTCGGTATCGGAGTCAATAATTTCTACGTCAACCTGTGGCATTTGTGCCGCTGAGAGCTGACCAAGCGATCGCAGACTTAGATCAAGCACCGCACCAGAAGCATCTACAGCAATGCCCTCATGTCGGGCCAGACCCAAGGCCTGATGGACCGCGCCAATCACGTAACTCCTCAGCGTGATTGAGCAGAGCGGCCGACCAGCATCCACCGTAACCTGCACGGCAGCATCGCTAACTTCCACCGACGCGCGAGCACCCTCGGGAGAAATGACTTCCACCGGGCCAGACTTATGGTCACGAAGGGCAAGGGCAGCGAGGAGTTCAACTTCTACTGCGCCGCGGATAGCCATCGAGAGTGGTGGTCCTGGTATTTCCACAAGCTCTAGCTCGATTGCAGGATGAATCCGAGCAAGCATCTCCTCAAGGCCGACGAGATTGCTTCCCGGCGTTGAAGCAACACGCAAGAGCACGGCATCTTGGTTCACTCCTAGGGAAAGTGGTGGGCGCTTAGCACCATGGCGCGCGAGTTCTTCACGAGGCCAAAGAACACGGACGCTGCGCTGGTGTTCGTCCGCCAAGGATCTCGCGTCGGCTCCCGCACTTGATCCACGCTTTGCGCCAAAGCCACCACCATTCGAACTAAAGGTGACGGGATCACCGCCAGGTTCGCAGTAGGCCCCATCGGGTTCGAGGTAGCCCTGATCAACAAAGGCTGTACGAAAGGCAATGGCATAACCCTGAGCTAATGCGAGAGGAGGAACAACAGCCACGGTCGTGTAGATCGGAAGAGCGTCGTGTAGGGAAAGAGTGTTCAGAGCCGTGTA
>CAZTQJ010000009.1:0-14764 GCA_964615615.1 uncultured Acidimicrobiaceae bacterium | reverse complement strand
CATGCTCGCGGGTTGGGCTTCGGGCTCGAAGTATCCACTGCTGTCTTCAGTACGTTCGAGCGCACAGATGATTTCCTACGAAGCTGCACTTGGCATGTTGGTGGTCACCGTAGTCATGATCACGGGCTCGCTTTCTACTCGGGCCATCGTGGATGCCCAGGCAGGAGCCTTCTGGCACTGGAACCTGATTCGCCTCGGTGTTGTTCCCTTCTTCTTGTTCTTCATTGCGATCACTGCCGAGATCAACCACCCACCCTTTGACGTGGTCGAAGCCGAGAGCGAACTCGTCAGCGGATTCAATACCGAGTACTCATCGATTCGTTTTGCCCTCTTCTACCTCGCAGAGTTTTTGAACACCATCACCATGTCGGCCATCATGGTCACCCTCTTCTTTGGTGGCCCAGCTGGTCCCGTGCCGCACATTGCTCACGTGGCTTGGGTCTTCCCCATCCTGTGGTTCCTCGTGAAGGTTGTTGGCTTCTCTTTTGCCTTCGTCTGGATTCGCGCCGCCCTACCCCGCTTCCGTTATGACCAGGTCATGGAGTTGGGTTGGAAGCGACTCATTCCTCTGAGCCTGGCGTGGAT
The DNA here is from genome assembly GCA_964615615.1 of uncultured Acidimicrobiaceae bacterium. Lineage (GTDB taxonomy): Bacteria > Actinomycetota > Acidimicrobiia > Acidimicrobiales > RAAP-2 > CAZTQJ01. Next base: position 14,179 of record CAZTQJ010000009.1, on the reverse strand, counting down.
GCTGCTAGTGGCTGGCTTCATGATCTCCGCTACTTGGGGGATTGCCATGGCGGTCTTGATCGTGCTTGGCTCCGCACTTTTAGGCCGGAGTTTTCTCTTGGGCGATGATCGCGTTGCCGCAGACCGCAGTGTCTTGCCTCCGGTTGGTGCCCGTCCCGTTGACCCTGCCGACATCCGTCGCATGAGTGATGGAGGGGAGGCCTGATGGGTTTTCTTGATGACATTCGCTCTGAATTGAGTTTCCTTGGTGGCTTCTCCCTGACTGGTCGTCACTTGTCGCGCCGTCGGGTCACCTTCCAGTATCCCGATGAGAAGAAGCCCAAGCATCCCCGCCAGCATGGCCGTCACGTCCTCAACCGTTACGAAGACGGCATGGAGAAGTGCATCGGCTGTGAACTCTGTGCTGGGGTGTGCCCTGCAGACTGCATCTACGTCCGTGGCCTCGACAACCCACCCGATCACCCCGTCTCACCCGGTGAGCGCTATGGCTATGTCTATGAGATCAATTACCTGCGCTGCATTCACTGTGACCTCTGCGTAGAGGCCTGCCCCACGGAGGCCATTACGGAATCCAAGCTCTTTGAGTTCTCCTTCACGAACCGCTCAGACGCGATTTACACCAAGGCCGAACTCGTTGTTGATGATGCTGGGATGCCCAAGCAGCTTCCCTGGGAAGACTGGCGCGAAGGTGATGACCTGTTGACCTCAGGTTGGATGCGCGCCACCTCGCCCAGCGGTTCTGCTGCTTACGAGGGTGAGCCCCAGTGGTCGGCGGAACTTGGCTATGGCGTCCGTGCAGCTGAGGGTGGGCAAAGCGATAAGCGCGATGACGCAGCTACGGGCAACAAGCTGATCCGCGATGTCCTCGAAAGCCACCTCCTTCCCGAGGACATGCCGGCCTCAGGTATCGGCGTGGCTGGTCGTGTTGGTCGAGCCAAGGCCTCGGCAGCTCGCAAGAAGAGCGGCAAGATCCGTATCAAGGCTGCCAAAGCCAGTTCCAAGGAACGTCTTGAGGCCATGGCGCAACGCCAAGCCGAGCGCAACGAGACTGGCAACTGATCATGAATGTCCTGCTGGCTACCAATATCACCATCACCGATGCAGCCGTCTTTACGGTCGCAGCACTTGGCTGCCTGGTGGGGGCTCTTGGTGTAGTGCTTGCCCGTAACACCGTGCACGCAGCCCTCGCACTCGTGCTCACCCTCTTTGGTATCGCAGTGCTTTTCATTGAGCAAGAAGCTGACTTCCTCGCAGCCGTCCAGGTCATTGTGTATGCCGGAGCCGTCGTGGTGCTCTTCCTCTTCGTGATCATGTTCTTAGGCGTCGACCGCCGTGAGGAATTTGGCATGGAGGTCCTCAGCGCCCAGCGCCCCGTCTCTGCGGTTTTGGTGGCAGTAGTAATTGGCGTCTTGACGACCATGATGGCCACCGCGCACTGGGTGACGGGTGCCAAGCATGTTGCCGGGGCCACCCACGGTCCTTTTCAGAATGTGAACGATCTTGGTCGTTCTGTTTTTACGACCTACCTCTTCTCCTTTGAAGTCACGGCCGCATTGCTCGTTATTGCTGTGGTTGGCGCAGTTACCTTGGCGAGGCGCTCTGGCCATGCCACCGCTGATGGACAACTCGAGCTTGATGCCTTCGAGCCCTTCCCGGGCGGGGAGGCACGACCATGAGTATTCCGGGCAGTTTCTACCTCGTGCTCTCGGCAGCACTCTTCTCCATTGGTGCGGTCGGCGTGCTCTTGCGTCGCAACATCTTGGTGATGTTCATGTGCATCGAACTCATGCTCAACGCGGCCAACTTGGCTTTTGTTACCTATTCACGGCTACTCGGTGACATCGGTGGCCAATCCATTGTCTTCTTCGTCCTCGTTGTTGCAGCCGCTGAGGTAGTCGTAGGTCTGGGCATTGTGGTTGCCGTCTTCCGCCGACGCTCAAATGCAGTAGCTGATGATCTTTCGAGCATGAGGGGCTGACATGGTTTACGCCGCTGTACTCATGCCCTTGCTGCCCCTTTTGGGCTTTGCCATCTTGGTGACCTTTGGTCGTCGTCTCGGTGAGCCCGTTTCAGGGTGGATAGGCACTGCCGCCATTGGTGGCTCTTTCCTTGCGGCCATCGTGACCCTCACTGGCTTGCTCGGTCTTGACCGTGAGAGCCGCAGCGTGGTCCAGCACCTCTTTCCCTGGATTCAGGCCGGTGGCTTCAAGGTTGAAGCCGGTCTGCTGATTGACCCACTGTCGATCACCATGTGCCTCTTCATTACTGGTATCTCTACGCTCATCCACCTCTACTCCGTGGGTTACATGCACGGGGAGCGGGACTTCTCGAAGTTCTTTGTGTATCTGAACCTCTTCGTGGCTTCCATGCTGATCTTGGTACTTTCTTCGAACCTGCTGGTCACCTTCGTGGGCTGGGAAGGCGTAGGTGTCTGTTCTTACTGGTTGGTGTCCTTCTACTTCGATCGTGAATCGGCCGCGAGTGCCGGTAAGAAGGCCTTCACCTACAACCGGATTGGTGACGTTGGCCTCTTGCTGGCGATGTTCCTGGTCTTTAAGACGGTGGGAAGCCTGGACTACGAGACGATCTTTGCCCACATGTCGAGTTTCTCGGTGACCATTGCCACCCTGGTCGCGCTGGCCCTCTTGCTTGCGGCGGCGGGAAAGTCGGCACAAATCCCGCTCTTCAACTGGCTACCTGATGCCATGGAAGGCCCCACTCCGGTTTCGGCCTTGATTCACGCCGCCACCATGGTGACCGCCGGTGTCTATCTCCTGTGTCGCATGGCACCGGTACTGCACGCTGCACCGGCAGCTCGTAGCACCATCGAGCTGGTCGGTGGGCTGACTGCTTTTGTGGCCGCAACGGTGGCGACCTCGCAGCGCGATATCAAGAAGGTTCTCGCTTTCTCCACGGTTTCACAAATTGGTTTCATGGTCTTGGCTGTCGGTGCCCAGGCCTACATCGCCGCCATGTTCTTGATGGTCACTCACGCCTTCTACAAGGCCCTGCTCTTCCTAGGTGCGGGTTCGGTAATCCATGGTCTTCACGACGAGCAAGACATTCGTCACATGGGTGCGCTGCGCAAGGTCATGCCCTGGACCTTTGGAACCTTCATGATCGGTTGGTTGGCCATTGCCGGTGTACCTCCCTTCGCCGGCTTCTGGGCCAAGGGTGATGTGCTCGCCAATGTGTGGGCCTCGAACAAGTTGCTCTGGGCTCTTGGGCTCTTCACGGCCTTGCTCACTGCTTATTACATGACACGCCTCTTCGTGGTGGCCTTCACCGGTAAGCCCAACTACGAGCTTGAGGGACCCCATGGCGAGCCCGCGATCGCTACTCCTCACGAGTCGCCCTGGACCATGCGTTTGCCCCTCATCATCCTGGCTGTCTTTGCCTTCGGTGCGGGGATCTTCGACCTGCCCTGGGCCCACCGAGATTCCATGGTGGGCTTCTTGGAGCCAGTCTTTATCCACGGCCATGCCTTCACCGAGATTCACGAGTCCACGACGCTGCAGATCATCTTGGCCGGCGCTGATGCGCTCGTGGCCCTACTGGGTTTGGCTCTGGCCTTCAAGCTCTGGCGTGGACGTAGCGAGCGGCCCGAACTCGAGCCAGAGTTCTTCGTCAATGTTTGGCACTGGGATGCTGCCTACGACAAGGTCATCGGTCGACCTGCACAGCGACTTGCTGCCTTCGCTGCTGATGTGGTCGACGTGAAGATTATTGACGGCGCGGTTGAGGGCAGTGCTGCAGGCATCGGGCGCTTTGCCCAGTGGTTGCGTGGAGCTCAGACCGGTTACGTGCGCCACTACGCCTTAGCCATAGTCGCTGGTCTTGCCCTTCTTTTGGCCTATCTCCTTGTGGCGGTGCACTAGCGATGAATCACTCTTCTTTTCCTTGGCTTGAACTCTTGGTGCTGGTCCCCCTTGTGGGAGCCATTATCAGTGCGGGCGCCACTGGACTCAGTGCGCTTGTGCGAGAGCGTGTTGGTCAAGCTGCAGCACTCATCACGCTGGGCCTCAGCATTGCGGTCATCATCGGTTTTGCTGCTCACGATGGGGGCTATCAATTTGTCCACCACACGAGCTGGATTTCCTCTATGGGCATCAGCTGGTTCCTTGGCGTTGATGGCATCTCACTCTTCCTCGTAGGACTTACTGCCCTCATTGTGCCCATCGTGCTTTACGGCGCTATGCCTGCCGAGCGCCGTCTGGCCTTCACCGCTTGGGTGCTGCTCCTAGAAGCGGCCTCCATTGGCGCCTTTATCTCGCTGGACCTTCTGCTCTTCTTCCTCTTCTTTGAACTCACCTTGCTGCCTTCGTATTTCTTGATTGTGGGCTGGGGTGGCAAGGAGCGTTCACGGGCTGCGGTGAAGTTCTTCTTGTATACCTTCTTTGGTTCGGCCTTCTTGCTGGTGGCCATCGTCTCCCTGGCGGTGCTGCACGAGCACCAGACCGGCGTCTTGACCTTCGCCTTCCCAGAATTGCTGAAGACCCATCTCTCCTCGACCACCGAGTTGCTGCTCTTCTTGGGCTTCTTGTCAGCCTTTGCGGTGAAGTCGCCGCTCTTCCCCTTCCACACCTGGTCGCCAGCCACCTACCGTGAGGCCCCGACGGGAGCGTCAATTCTGCTGGCCGCGATTCTGGCCAAGCTCGGTACCTACGGCTTCCTACGCTTTTGCATCACCCCCTTCCCTCACGCCACCCACAGCATGACGCCCATCATGTTGACCATTGCGGTTATCGGGATTCTCTACGGTGCTGGGGTTGCAGCAGTGCAGCGTGATTTAAAGCAGCTTGTGGCCTACTCCTCGCTGTCCCAGGTGGGCTTCATTGCCTTGGGGGCCTTCGCGCTTTCCACCCAGGGACTTTCGGGTGCAGTGCTGTTGATGTTCAACCACGGCATCATCACCGCCGCGCTCTTCTTGCTTATCGGCATGATTGCCGCACGGCGTGGGAGCTGGGACATCACCCAGCTTCGCGGTCTTCAAGGCCCTGCACCCATCATGGCCGCAGCCTTCACCCTGGTGATGCTCGCCTCCATTGGCCTGCCAGGGCTGAGTGGCTTTGTGAGTGAATTCCTCGTGTTGCTTGGTACCTTTGCCACCCACCCTTGGTGGGCGGCCGTTGCTTCCTTGGGCGTGGTCCTAGCTGCGCTGTATTTGCTTTGGGCCTACCAACGCGTTTTCCACGGCAAGGCCGAGGGAGCCAATGCCCAGATAGTTGACCTCAGCATGCGTGAACGGCTCGTACTCGTGCCACTGATTGCCCTCATTGTGGTGCTGGGAATCTTCCCGAACCTCCTGCTGGACCGTATTAACCCTTCGGTGCAAAAGATCGTTGATCACTCGGCTCAGGTCGTCTCAAGCTCGGGAGCACAGCGATGAACCAGCTCGTGACACCAAGTTCTTCAACGGGTCTGCTCCACGCTCCCTCGGTGAGTTACCTCTCACTGTGGCCCATGGCAGTGATGTTCCTCGGCGCACTTGCTCTGCTCGCCATTGCGGCGCTCGTGCGAGGACCAGTTCGCCGCCAATTTGCAACAGCGGGAACCGTCGTTGTTGGCCTGGGCTCGCTCATTGCCTCCTTTGTGCAATGGCATCAGGTCTCCACTAAGGGTGCTTGGTCAACGCTGACCGGTTCAATCACGACTGATGGTTTCGCGGTGATGGTCAACATCATCGTGTCGGCCTCAATGATCATTGCGGCCTTGATTGCTGATGGCTACCTCGCTAGAGAGAAGATCGAGGGCGCAGAGTTTCATGTACTCGCGCTCTGTTCAGCCACGGGTGCCATGGTCATGGGCTCAGCCAATGACCTCATCGTGGTCTTCTTGGGACTTGAAATTCTCTCTATTGCGCTCTACGTCTTGGCCGCCTTTAACCCGAGGCGCGCCGCTTCAGGCGAGGCGGCAATGAAGTACTTCATCTTGGGCGGTTTTGCCTCCGCCATCTTTGTCTACGGGATCGCGATGACCTATGGCGCAACCGGGACCACAAACATTTCTCAGATCGCTAGTTACCTTGCCAAGGTTTCGCTCCTGCACAATGGCCTCGTGCTTGCCGCACTCGCCATGCTCATTGTGGGCTTCGCCTTCAAGGTGGCAGCGGTGCCCTTCCATCTCTGGACTCCTGACGTCTACCAAGGCGCCCCAACACCGGTGACTGGCTTCATGGCCGCCGTTGCCAAGGTTGGCGCCTTCGCCGCCATGCTGCGCGTGCTGCTCTCCGCCTTTGGTAGCGCGGCTGACTCTTGGCGACCCATCATCTATGTCTTGGCCATTGCCTCACTCATCGTGGGTTCGGTGGGCATGGTGGTGCAGCGCGATGTAAAGCGCATGCTGGCCTATTCCTCGATCAGCCACGCTGGCTACATCCTCTTAGGCGTGCAGGCCGCCACGGCTCGTGGTGTCTCTGCCTCTCTCTACTACCTCGCTGCCTATGCCTTCTTGGCACTCGGAAGCTTTGGCGTCATTACCGTTCTGGCCGGAGGACCTGATGCTGATCACGACCTAGGTCGCTTCCGTGGACTCCTGAGCCGCCAGCCACTGCTAGCAGTGGCCTTTGTGATCTTGCTGCTCGCTCAGGCTGGGACGCCATTCACGACTGGCTTCCTTGCCAAGTTGGGCGTCATCACCGCAGCCGTCTCGGCTGCTTCGACGCCACTGGCCCTCGTGGCCATGCTCTGTGCGGTCATTGGTGGTTTTGCCTACCTGCGCGTCGCCATCACCGCCACCGCTCCTGAGGGCACTGATCTTTCGCTCCTAGGGGTGGATATCAGCATGACTCCTGGCAGCCAGGTCAAGGTGCCGGTCACTAGCGCGGTGGCCATTGGTCTCTGCGTGCTGGTCACGGTTCTCTTCGGCCTCTGGCCAGCACCACTCACGCAGCTTGCCCACCAGGCCTCCTTGCTCTTCATCGCCTAATTCACGGTGGCAGAGCTATGGATTGCCGACCACGAAGGCTCGCGGTCGGCAGACCCTGAAACCCAGTTGCTGATTGAAGCCCTCGATCGCCTCGGGCTTACTGCCGTCCGCCGCGACTGGCACCAGCCTGGCGCTTGGGACACCACGAATCTCACCCTGATTCGATCCACCTGGGACTACACGACTTGTCTCGATGACTTCCTTGCGTGGACGCGAGCAGTGCCAGGCCTCGAGAACCCGGCTGAGGTCATTGCCTGGAACTGTGACAAGTCCTACCTCCTTGAATTGGCGGCATCTTCGGTGCCCACCGTTGAAAGCCTCGTACTTGCCGCGGGGGAGCAGGCCGCATTGCCCAGTGGTCCACTGGTAGTCAAGCCCGCCATTGGAGCTGGGTCGAGATTGGCCGCAAGCTTTGCGAGCGCCGGGAGTGATCTCGATGCTCACCTTCAGCAGATCTGGGCAAGCGGTTCGCGAGCGCTCATCCAGCCTGAAATAGCTTCGGTGGCCGCAGTGGGAGAACTCAACCTCGTCTTCTTCGGTGGCGAATACAGCCATGCGGCACGCAAGGGTCCGATGTTGGGTCGTGAAGATGATCTCGACCCCTCGGGACTATCAGTGCGCGAGAACCTGAGCTTGGAGATCGCACCAGCGCAGGCCATTGCGGTGGCGAAGAGCGCAATGGATGCCGTGGAAGCGATTGGTCTCACGCGTCAAGCTCTGCTCTATGGTCGCGTCGATCTCTTTGAAGACGACGGTAACTGGCTCGTCAGTGAACTTGAACTCATTGAGCCGGCCTTGTTCTTACACCTTGCGGAAGGCTCAGCGGACAACTTGGCGAGCCAGGTGCTCGCTCGCCTTGACGAGCGCTAGGCGATTTCAAACTTGAGGAAGCTGTGCAGTATCTGCCGGCGGCGGGCTGCTGAGTTCGATCGTTTCGAGTTCTGCCAGCAGATCTGCGGGTATCACTGAGGCGCTGAGTCGATCGTCACTTTGGCGAAAGAGTTTTCCGATGACGGGAATCTCGGTGATCGCTTCTGCGCGAAGAATCTGCACGACGGTGGGGAGGAAATTCTCTGCTGAGTCAAAGCAGATGTAGCGGGGCAGCCAGGAAGGTCGATACTTGGCATTGAACTTCCACAGTGTTTCTATGGGGAGCACTCCCGAGAGCCTTTGCAGGCCCCAGCGCTCGATCCTGATGGCGAGAGAATCTCCGCGCTCCCCATCAAGCACGGAGCGCATGGCGGAGAAGTTGAGGGAAAGACCATGGTCCCCAGCTTCGCGAAGATGATCAATGGTGGCGCAGAGGGCGTAGTCGAGGAGGCCATTGGGATGCTCGGCAGGGTCGCGGCGCATGAGGTCTAAAGACCAACCTCTAATCGCGGGTGAAGGCACGAACTGGCACATGGCAGCGGGCTGTCCATCAGGCCCGGTGACAATGGTGAGGAGTAGTCCCTTGTCGCGAGGGTCAAAGAGCCTGCCGAGCATCATGGAGAAGCCTCGCTCTGCTTCACCACGGCGGTTGAAGTCAAGGAGCTCAGCGAGGGCAGGAATGCGCTCACGGGGGACATCATTGGGGTCCAAGGTCTCCACGCTGTAGCCAGCGCGCTCTATGCGACTACAGGCCTGTCGTAGACCCTTCATCTTCCCGCCCTGAAGACTGAATTCGCGAACATTGACCACGGCTTCGTCTCCAAGGTAGAGGTGGCGCATGCCGGCCTCACGGTAGATGGGGAGCCATTCCTCAGCAGCGGCCATGATGGCCACTCCCCAGCCATGGGTATCGGCAAAGGACCTGAAGGCTGCCCACACCTGGTCACGCTCGGTGAGGGGTCCTATGGGATCGGGAGAGACGAGGCACATGCCTCCATAGACGGCGTAGGCAACAAGGGAGTCTCGCCAGAAAAACCATTGTTTGTCGTCACGCAGAGCGAAGTAATCCAGGGTGCCGTAACCGTGACGTCGAACAATGTCCCTAGCTCGATGTTCGGCAGCCTTGCGCTCGGAACTGCGCTTGGCAACATTCAGTCTTCGCGCTACCACCGGCCGCGTGGCTTGAAAGAGTGCGGTGACTAAAAGTGCAATGCCTGTCGTAAAGAGGATGGGATACACGAAGTCATCAATATGTTCAGGGAGTGCAATGGAGTCAATACCCGCCAAACGTTCCGCACAGGCGGCCAGCACCAAGGGCCAGGCTGGCAGTTGGTGATTCGAAAGGTCGGAGATCTGGATCCCAATGAAGGCTGCACCCACCGCCACGATGCCGCCAATGAACAAGGTACTGAGTGCGGTGGCCAGTGAGCCCTGCTCAGTTTCAGCGCGAAAGTAGCGCTGCTCAACGAGCAAGAGCATGAGTACGACTGCGGTGGTGAAAGAACCAGTGATGGAAACTTCATGGGCCAGATGCAGACCCAAGGTCACTGCGAGCAGCCCCACGGCAACCTTCCAGGGCCTGCGCTGTCCACGCAGCACGCCTCTGGCCAGCATGGTGAGGGCTATCCCCGAGACCGCCACCAAGGCGCCCGCTGTTTGAGAGGCACCGAGAGGAAGGTAGGCGCTGACCACGTGCAGGCGGTGGCGCAGCGGTGGTGAAGCGGCCAAGAGAATATCGATCAGGCCCGTGGCAAAGAGGGCGGATGCGGTGATGCGTCGAATGCGACGGGCGTGAAGCCGCTCGCGCGCAATATCGGGAGCCGGGGGCCAGGAATTTCCCGTAGGCCAAGAGGCCACCATGGCTGGGTGGAGATCGGCAGCAGCCTTACGACCCTTGACCGCGGCATATCCCGTGACGATGCGCTCAGTGACGGTGGAGAGCGGAAGATCAATGTCAGCCACGACGAGGCGGACATGAAGGGATGCTCCGGTCTCGACTTCTAAGGAGCTGGCTTGCCGATGGTGGAGAAAAACCGGTGGAAGGCCAAGATTTCCATGGTGCTCACGCACGATCTCCGTGGTTCCACCTGGCGAGGCGAAGAACCCTCCCGAGAGGTGAGTGAGCTCAGCCCGCAAGGAGCCGCCGACAATCACTCCGCTGATGCCATCGCTCAGCCTCGCTACGGCGTAGTCGAGCGCCGAGCTCTCGTTGACACTCAGCACCTGGGCTGGAGCGTCGCTCGCCATGCCCGCATTCGTGGCCTCAGATTGAGAGAAGAGCCGTCTGGACCAGAGCCACACGGCTAAGCCAAGGAGTAGCTCGCTGCCGATGACCAGCGCGACGGTCACAATGGCGAGGTTTTCCCATTGGGCGTGCTGTGCGCGACTGATGAGTCCGCGCTTGCCAGGAATAATCTTTTCGAGGCCTGCGCTCACCCAGCTAATACGCACAGCTAGTGCGGTGATGATGGCCAAGAAGGGTGGAAGCCAGATAAATCTGGCCAAGCGCCGGTAGAGGAGACGAGAACTCGTGAAGCGGCGGCTTTGTTCAGCTTGCTCAAGGCGCTCCATGCCCACCAACCAAGGACGTTCACTGCTGAATCCACCGCGCTCGCCGGGATCGAGGCCTTCGTTGTGCTGGCCAGCTTTCACCTCGACGCGTTGCTCTCCGGCGCCAGTCTGTAGCACCATCAGGACTTCGCTTGCTGTCTCGAGATTGGCGAGCCTTGAGTATTGGGCAATCGCGCTGCTGGCTTCAGGATCTCGCCAGCCGGGCAGAACAATGACGCGCCGCCCTTGCGTGGCGGTGAACTGCTCTAAGGCTTTGACAAGGCTTGGGTGAGCATCGAGGGCCTTAGCCATCAGTTCGGGAGTAGGCGTGTCTTCACAGAAGAGATTGCCGGCCACGATGATGCTCCCTGCGCCCTCCCAATGCTCAAGGGTGAGGGAGAGTTCTCCGGCAAGGGCTAGGGATGACGGACTCGCCTCTTGAGAGAGGAGGAGGTCGGAAACAACCAAGACCCGGCTCCCTAGGGCTACCGGAAGCTCGATGGCTTCGGGTTCTGGTGCCCCGGCGGTCATGCTCACCTCCCCATCGTAGGGCTGAGTCAGGAAAGGGCCGGACCAGTTATCTCGGCCTTCGGGTAGCGTCAAAGACCGTGGTCGACCTTCGCATGCAACCAAACTGGGCTTGGAGAAACACATCGCTCAAGCCTGCCTCAGCAGTGGTTTTTGATATCGATGGGGTGCTCAGCGATGCCGCGGGTCGCCAGCACTACCTCGAGCGCGGAACCCGTAATTGGCACGCCTTCTTCGAGGCCTGCGGCGATGACCCTGTCATCGAAGAGATCGCCACCTTGCTGTCCTTGCTCTCTAGCGAACTACAGGTCGTGCTCTTAACCGGTCGTCCCCTTCGCGTTCAGCCTCAAACCCTGGCCTGGCTAGAGCGCTACGGCCTGCGCTGGGATGTGCTCGTGATGCGCGACTGGGGTGATTACGACTTCGTGACGGACTTCAAGCGCGGGGTGGTGGGGGAGTTGCGATCAGCTGGCTTTGATTTGAAGCTTGCCTTTGAGGATGATCCCAGCAACCACGCGATGTATGTGGCCGAGGGCATCCCCTGCGTCTACGTCCATTCTGGCTACTACGAATAGCGCTTCGCGCGCAGCCAAGCCAACAAGAGCAGGCCAAGGGCAAGAAGGAAGAAGGGCCACGCGCCAAGAACGCTGGCAATGGTTTCCCCTTGACGGAGCGTAAGCCGGCCCGTCAACACCGCCTGTTCACCGAGTTGGCTGCGCTGTAGGACGCTTCCCCTATTGGTGATGAGTGCCGAATATCCCGTGGGTGCGGCTTGGACGAGATCGCGACCGGCGGTGACCGCATCGAGCTGGGCTGCGGCGATTTCCAAGGAGGGAATCTGAGGACTGGGATAGCTCGAGGCATTGGTGGGCAGGCTGAGCAATTGCGCTCCATGCTGGGCTTCGACTCTGGCGAGGCGGTCGTAGAAGACCTCGTAGGAGATGGAAACACCAATGGGCCCTGCTGGGCTTGGAAGCACCCCATTGCCCTTGCCTATGGTCGCGTCATTGGGTACTTGGTCGAGATTGACAAACTTCGAAAGCAGCTTACGAAAGGGTACGTATTCACCAAAGGGAACGCGGTGGCGCTTGACGATGGTCCCTAGCCACTGACCATCAGGACCAAAGCCCACGACGGCATTGGTGAAGTGATGCCCATCTTCTTCTTTGGTGACCCCAATAAGCACGGTGGCATGGAGGCGCTTCGCCTCTTGACGGATTTGCCATTCCGCCGGCGTGCCCCCGATGCCCGCGTCAGTCGCATCCACATCTTCGGGAAGGAGCACGAGGCCTCCGGCAAGATCGTGAACCTTAGCCAGGGCTTTGAGGTGCGCGGCCAAGACCGTATTGGGGTCAACGGCTAAGGCTGAAAGTCCGCGTGCTCCACCACCCTGCACCGCGGCCACCTTGATGCTCCTGGTTGGAGCGCCACCGTCAGGTGCCACCGAGGAAAAGGAGACGAGGATAATGAGACCAAGGGCAGCAAAAAGACCGGCAGGTCTTGGTCCTTGCACGATGGCGACAAGGGCTGCGCCAGCAATTGCGGTCAACGCACAAACCAGCAAGGGCGTGCCGAGGCGTGCACTCTGCAGGAGGGGTCCGCTGACTTGACCCTGCGCGAGGTCAGCAATGGGGAGACCGCCGAGCGGAAGATGGTCGCGGATGCCGGTGGCCACGACGAGGGCGGCTGGGATGCTCCAGAGGCCTGAGTTGCCGTGGGGGCTAGCCGCGAGGACGAGGGCGATGATTGCTGCCTCGACCAGCATGAGCAGGACTGCTCCCACAGCAGTGAAGTGCCAAGACCACCAGAGTCCAGGAACAATCCAAGCAAGGGAAAAACAACTAGCGACAACGAAGCGATGCCAAGATCTTGCAGCCAGCATCGCGACGATGAGCAGGCTGATGCCGACAATGCCCAAGGGCCAAATCCCTAGGGGTTCGAGCGAACTCGCCACGAAAAGGCCGCCAATGAGCGCACTGAGCCAAGGCCTCTTCAAGCCAGGAGGGCTTGGCTGTACTGATGCTTCAGCCACCCTTATGACTTTGCCTCTAGGCCAGCAAGGATGTTCTGCGCTGCGGCGCGACCTTGGCCGATGCAGGCCCCAATGCCGACACCATGCAATGCGGCGCCAGCAATGCTTAAGCCTCCTAGGCGATCAAGTTCAGCCTCGATGGCCGCAACTCGTCGCAGGTGGTGAACCCGATGCTGAGGAAGGGCATGCATCCAGCGGGTGACATTGAGCACTTCGCCCCGCTTTTCGGCCTTCAAGAGGAGGCCGAGTTCTTGAGCAATGCGCACTCCGAGCTCTTCATCACTGAGCTTTGCGAATGAATCGTCATCGATCTTGCCCACCGAGGCGCGAATGAGTAGCTCACCCTCGGTGGCGAGGTGGGGCCACTTGCGGCTGAGAAAGGTGACTGCGGTGGCGAGCAAGGGGCCATCAATGCCGTCAAGATGCGAGGCCGAAGGGATGAGGATGCCGGTGCCACTGCTGGGCAGCGTCACTGCTCTTGGATCAAAGGAAAGCGTGATGGTGGCGACACTGGCGTAGGGAATATCAGCGAGCAGCCGAGCAGCATTGGGGGCAAGGTCAGCAAGGAGCAAACTCGCCGCTCCGGCTGGCGTCGTGATGATCACGCCGTCGGCTTCAAGATTTTCCTCGCTGGTGCTCACCGTCCACGAAGATCCGGATCGATGGAGGCCAGTGGCCGAACAAGAGCGTTTGATCTGCACGCCCTGCTCGCGCAGGTAGTCCTCGAGGGCGCGAGGGAGCGAAGCCACAGAGGCATCCAAGGAAGCAAAGATCCCAGCCCGTCCTGGGCCACTCGGAGCTGAACTTGGCGTTGTTGTGGCCACTGGCTTTGGTCGCATGGCCGCCATGAGGCTGCCTGCATGTTTTGCGGCGTCGAGGAGTTGGGGGAAGGTCGCACGCGCGGAGAGCTCTTCGACTCTTCCAGCATGGATGCCACCCACCATGGGATCGATGAGGGTCCTGACCACTTCTCGACCAAGTTTGCGACCTATGAAGGGGCCAATGGCGAGGTCATCTATGGGGCCCCGTGAGGCGGGCCAAGGAAGGAGGCGATCGAGGCCAGCCCTGACAAGACCCCGCCAGGAAAGCACCCCACTGCGGGCCAAAGCTCGCCACTGCGTGGGTAGTCCCATGACGAGGTGGCCAGGCAGGGCGCGGAGTTTCCCACGCGCAACAATGCTCGCGCCTGAGGCTCCAACGTCGCGCAGGTCAGCAGTCCTGCCTAGTTCAGCGAGCAGAGTAAAGGTCTCCTCGCGCCGAGAGAGGAAACCA
>CAZTQJ010000008.1:0-15078 GCA_964615615.1 uncultured Acidimicrobiaceae bacterium | reverse complement strand
ATACGAGATAGCTTCAGGTGACCGGAGTTCAGACGTGTGCTCTTCCGATCTCGGTAGGCCAATACATTTGCCGAAAGGGCAATGGGGATAAGGATGAAGTTACCCTTTTTGAGTTGGGCTTGTTGTGAAGCAGCGTTGGGGTCATCGGTGAAAGCCACTGGCACGATCCCCTCGGCTAATGCGGTGACGGCCTCTCGGCCATTGATTGCCGTGTTGAGCGGCAAGGATGGATGGGCGCCACTGCACAGGTAGGAAGCCTCACGCGGAAGCAGTCGCTCAATGCCAAACTCGCTTTCCGTAGAGATGATTCTGCCTGAGGGGCAACCGTTTGAGGGGGCTGCGAAACTCAGAGGGATTCTCACGGCATTCCTTGGCGTTGGCGTAAGGCTGTTATTAGCGCTAAGGCTCCGCGAAGATATTTCAATCGCACAGTGCTCAGTCTGCGTGCAATAAAAAGTTTCTGTCGTTGGTGGAGATGGCGGGATACCACCTGAAAGTGGCGTCCCTGAGGCTTCATCAACCAGGGGCACATTGAAACTGAATCCCGAACTCCCATCAGCAAATGGCTTTACGACCGTGAAGGGATAGGAGAGCAGGGCTGATCCGTTCATGGCGCAGTTCGGCGAAGGGTTTAAATTTCCCGTGTCCTGACAGTAATAAGTTCCCACACTGTCAGAGTTGGAGAATCCATACAGGCGAACAAAAACCCACTGGTCCGTCCCCAGATTTGATGTAGGACCAACCTCGACTTGTCCGCAAGCTCCTGCATTTGGACAGGGCATCGCCACACAAGTCCAACCACTGGGACATGGAGGAGCAGGGGTAAGCGTGGCGGCAGCTGCGAGCGATGCACTGCCAATCAGGACAAGCCCAGAAAGCAACAACAGGATCGCCACGATGCTCGAACTTGCGCGGCGAACAGGAGTGTTTAGCAGACTCATAAGAGCGCATCCTTATCTTCAGGGACTTCCTTACTGAGGCGTAGGGCAAGTCGGCGGCGGCGCAATAGTGAGGCCAAGAAAGGACCCGCGAGAATCGCTAGAAAAACCAGAAGCGAGGCGAGGACCATGGTGGTGGGACCCGATAGGCCAAGGAGGCCAGAAACTGCTGCGTTCAGCGCGAAACCCGGAGCCTGTCCGCCAGCGGTATAGAGGCCCTTTGCGCCCTTAACCCTCGAGGCATCTGCCTTGGCTTTAGCGATCGCTGCTTTTGCCCGTGCTGCCGCTTCAGCAGGGCTAGTGCCCGTTTGTGCCTCCCCACCGTTCCCTCCAGAGCCGACGAGAATGGGGCCACCTCCGGGAATGTGGAGTTCACCGGTGAGGTAAGGGTTTGGGCAGTGCTCTGCGTCAAGGGCTGGGGGCGGGTCAGCACCATTGAGCCGCTTGATGGCGTCGAAATCTACCTGAATAAGGTTGGCTGGAATGGGTGAATAACCAAGCTGGCCTGCCGATTGCTGACCACGACAGGCCAAGAATGCGATGAACTGGCCGAGAATCTTTCCCTTTTCTGCCGAAATCTGCCCTGCTGGAGCGACGAGGTAGCTGTATGCAGAAATTGGATAAGCCGCTGGGTCCAAGGTGGTGTAGACGCCGGTCAAGTCCTGCTCACCGTAACGAGGGTCACCGGGGGTGAGGTAGATCAGGTCCTTGGTGAGCGCTATCGCATCAGCTTCCGAAGATGGCTTGACAAAAGCTCCGGAGAGATTTTGAACCGCAGCGCAAGGCGAGTTGTGCAAGATGGCGTAAGCGGTTTCGACGAAGGTGATCGATTGAGGAGTGGCTGCAACATAGTTTGATGCATTGTCAGAACCCGACTGCCCCACCCAGCCTGCGAAATTATATTTCCCCACTGAAGAGGAGTTCGCCGGCGTAGGCCAGATTGCTGTAGGGCCGGGCGAAACTGAAAGTGCCGACGTGAAAGCATTCCAAGAAGTTGGATCGAGAATATCAAAATACTCGCTAAACAGATAGTTCTCACCCGATGCATCTGTTCTAAAGACGACCGTTATCGGCGTATTGGGCAGGAGAACGCCAGGATTCGCCGAAGTGATAGCTGGGTCATTCCAGCGCTTGATCGTGCCCGTGAAGATCCCAAGCATTGCCGCCGTGGTGAGATTGAGGTCGCGTATCGACTGCTGAGTAGCTGAGGTGAGGTTGTACATCATGCAAGTAGCTCCAGCAACGGTCGGCATGTACTGGTAGTCGTAACCATTCGGAGGAGTGGAGTCCGCTTGGTTGGTAGAGTAACCAATTTCGCTTGCCCCGATGTCCACCTGGCGCTCCGCAAAGTTATTAAGTCCAATTACCGAGGACGTGGTTTGGTAGTTGATATTGACACCGAAGAATTGGTCCATCTGGGCTACCCACTGGTTGATCGCCACTGCGGCGTAACTCGACCCGGTTCCCGTCAGTGTTGGGCCAGATGCCCCAGCGGGAATTGCCGGTGCGCAGAGCAGGCTCGACGAGATTGCGAGTGACGCAACGACAATGCTTCGGAATCGAAAGTGCACTATCCAAACCGCCCGTTTACGTAATCGTCCGTTCGAGGATCTACGGGTGAACCAAAGATCTGTTCAGTACTCCCAGCCTCGACGATGCATCCTGGTTCGTTCTCAGCCGCAAGGAAGAATGCGCAGTGGTCAGAAACACGAATGGCTTGCTGCATGTTGTGGGTAACAATGACGACCGTTACTTCTTGAGAAATTTCTGCAATCGTCTGTTCGATGCGGCGTGTCGATGTGGGGTCCAGAGCTGAGCAAGGTTCATCCATCAAGAGCACCGATGGGCGCACCGCAAGGCCTCTGGCAATGCACAACCTCTGCTGCTGTCCGCCCGACAGGCCACCACCGGGCTCAGCTAAGCGATTCTTCACTTCATTCCAAAGACCAGCCTTAGTGAGGGATTCTTCAACTACGGCGTCAGCATCGGCACCTTTGACCTTGTTAAATCTCAGGCCCGCGAGCACATTCTCCCTGATGGTCATTGCTGGGAAGGGATTTGGTCGCTGAAAGACCATGCCGACGTGACGCCGTGCCGATGCTGCTCGCTCTCGTGGGTCGTAGATGTTGATGCCATTCAACTCAACCGCGCCAGCCAACTGGGCACCGGGGATGGTCTCATGCATACGGTTCAAGATGCGCAAAAAGGTGGACTTGCCGCAGCCTGAGGGACCAATCAGGGCCGTGACCTTGTGGCGCTCCATGGTGAGGTCAACGTGTTCAAGCACCATACGCTTGCCGAACCAAGCGTGGACATCACGTGCCACGAGCTCTCCAGCTGAAGACTCCATTGTGTCTAGGCCACCAATGGCAGCAAAGCGCTCTTCCCACATCTGCGTTGAATTGTCAGTCACCGTCATGATCTCCCTAACTCCCCTTCTTGGCCAGTTGGCCGCTGCTGATTCTGAAAATCTGTTCCATCTCCGTTGGCCTCAAGATCATCTGGCATTGCCGTAGCGCCAAGGCCAGCAGCAACGATGCGCGAGCGCATACGGGCGAAGCTCGGTCCCTTGAGGCGTCCTCCGGCAAAAATTCTGGCGAGGACAAAGAGTGCGAAAACTAAGAGGAAAAGGACCAAGGCCGCCGTGTAACCAAGGTCGATCTCAGACTGCAGTGGCAACTTAATCTGCTGATAGGCAAGCAATGGAAGCGCAGCCTGAGGGCCAGAGAATGGATTTGAGTTCATCAACTTGTTACCAAAAACGGTCATGAGTAAGGGTGCGGTTTCGCCAATGGAAACGGCGATCCCTAGGAGAATCGAAGTCACCAGCCCTGAGCGAGCAGTGGGAAGCACCACAGACCAGACTGTCCTCCATTCAGGTGCCGCAAGGGCAATGGAAGCCTCTCGGAGGTCCTGGTGGACAATTTTAAGGACCTCTTCGGTTCCTCGCGTAACTGTCGGGAGGAGTAAAACTGCCAAGGCTAAGGCCCCGGCAAAGCCCGAGTAGCCCTGGTGAAAAGCCTGAATCCAAACGGCGTAGATGAAGATACCCGCCACAATTGCTGGCGTTCCACTCATCGCAGTCACCACTACTCGCACGGTCTTCGTAAATGGGCCGCCGATTTCATTGATGAAAATAGCGGTAAGCACGGCTGCAGGCACACCAATGAGGGCTGCAAGTCCCACCTGCTCAAGAGTCCCAACAATCGCGTGAGCTACACCAGCCTGGCCAGGATCGGAAAGACTGGAGACACCTTTTTGGGTGGCCACAAATACATGCGCACTCAGGAGATTCCACCCGCGAATCAACACGAAACTGGTGACCATCACCAAGGGAAGGAACATCAACAGCGCCCCGAGCGTCATCAGCGCTGCCACAAAGCGGTCGATAGCGACCTGGCGGGTGAAGAGCTGGCGATTTACCAACCAATAGAGACCAAGGAACAGTAGGGTCCAAATGACGACGAATCCCAATGCTCCCGAAAAGAGGGTGAGCTGATGAAAAACAATCCAGGTAATGGAATAGGTCGACAGAGCCGTCAGGGCGAGAACGACGACATCTGATGGCTTAAATTCTCTCGGTCGAAGAGGCTTAATCTTGATGGGTTCCACGAGCTCTCCTGCGACGGCAGCGTCTGTTGCGATAGCCATCGATCAGCCCGCCATCCGCGCACGGTTCACAATGCGAGCTGCTACGAGATTGATCACCAAGGTAAGGGCGAAAAGGACAAGCCCGGCGGCAAGGAGTCCAGAAAGGCCCAGTGGTCCACCCGAGCCAAATCGGTAGGCGATTAAGGCGGCAATCGAATTCCCACCAGCCTGAGTGAGCTGCACGGTCGGCTGAAAGACCAGCGAAATGATAATCGTTACCGCAATTGCTTCGCCAAGTGCTCGTCCGAGGCCAAGCATGATTGCACCCAGCATTCCGCCCTTTGAAAAGGGGAAAACCACATCACGAATGACGCGTGCACGACTCGCACCGAGTGACATTGCACCTTCGCGTTCGGCGATGGGTGTTAGGGAAAAGACTTCGCGCGAAAGTGACGTGACAATTGGCATCACCATGATGCCGACCAAAGTTCCTGCAATGAGGAAGGAGGAGGTAAAGACTGGAGTTTCACCCGTCTTAAAAATCGGGATGAACCCGAGATAGTCGCTCAGCCACCGAGCCAGGCCCTTCATGGCCGGCTGCAAGACAAAGAAGCCCCACATGCCAAAGATGATGCTTGGCACTGCCGCCATCAGGTCAACAGAGGCAACGAGAAAGTTCTTTAGGGGAAAGAAGCCAAATAACTTTCGGGGCGCAAACTCATTGATGAACAGTGCACTCGCAATGGCAACGGGTACAGCTACCAACATGGCAATAGCCGCGATGATGATGGTTCCCAAGAGGGCTGAAAGCACGACGAACTTGGGATGCGCACCGGTGGTCACCCATCCCGTATTGGTGAAAAATGCCCAACCCATGGTCTGGAAAGCCAGTCTTGATTGCAGGGCCAAGAAGAGCCCTATGAGAAACAGGATGACCAAGGTGGTGAGTCCGGCGGTACGAGAAACGCCCCGGAAGAGGCGGTCTGGGCGACTCCGCTGGGTGGAGACGGAAATCGGGCTTACAGCCGATTCCTTCAATCCCCCGTCCAGCACTGTCTCCACGTTAAATCCCTTTCTACTGCTCCATCGAGAAAAGCCCCGCAGCTCCTCTTCGATCATCTTGTTGGTCTTGCAACCCTCGGATGGGATCAAACAACTTGGTCCCATCCGAGGATCGGCCGGGACCCAGCTCTAAGGCCAGGTCCCGGCGCGATCCAACGGATCAGCGTCTTGCGCTCATCAGTAATTCCTAGGCAGCTGAGTTCCCGTCAGTGGTGGCGAGAATGCAGAAACCTGAGGTCGTGCTACGCCCGTTGGTGTAATCGGCATACTTCGAACCCGAAGTAGTCGTTGCAGCCGGGTGGGTAAGCGTTCCCATGTCAACCGCGGTCGTGTTGACGACGCCGCTGCTTGCACCAGCGGAGATCGGGTAGAAGCCCTCTGAAAGGATGGCTGCATTGATCTCACTGCGGTAGCTTGCGCCCGTGTTGGGGTCGATGTCCGTTACCGTACCGGGACGGCATAGGAAACCATTCTCACCAACAAAGTTCATGGTTGCCGCCGAAGCTGCGCCCAAGTTGGCATTCGAACCGTTTGCGTAAACGTTGTAGAGCAAACGAGTCGCGCCGAAGATGCCCTGGAGCACGTTAGGTGCGGTAGGAGCATTGCCCTCAATGTTGCCGAGGACATAGCTGTAACCGGTGTCTGGCTGGTTGCCACCACAGGTGCTGATCTTCGACGTTGAAGCCTGCAGCGAGCACTGGTAGTTCCACTTGCCGGTCGAGTAGAAGAAGATCGAGTCACCGCGAACGGTGTCGTCGGTTGGCGTGACCAAGGTGAAGGTCTGGCTGTAGGCGGTGCCGGAGCCAGTTACTACGCCCTTGTCACAACCCCAGATCCACTGCGAGCAAACGACAGGAACCGAAATGGTGGACTTCTTTGTACCCGTTCCGGTCACCGTAGCGCTGTTGATGTGGAAGTGACTGAGCACTGCCGCATTTGGGCTCTGAAGGTTGGTGGGAAGGCTAGCGACCTTGATCGATGCAGTCTCGTTCTCGAAGATCACTGCAGGACCCTGACACGTTGATGCGTCAGTGGTGTCGTAGCAGTTGACAGGGTTCGTCGGGTCTGAGGTCTTGTAGCTGGCCGAGGAGACAACGTAGCCACCCCATGAGTCCCAAGTACCTGAACCGACCTGAGCCGAGAACACCACGATCGGTGCAGCAACGGTGCCACCAACAGAGTTCCAGTTCTTTGCAGTTCCGGTGTTGAAGATGGCCTGCAGCTGAGCCTTGGTCAGGTTGGTCACGGACGAAGAGTTCGTGGCCTTGCCCTTACCTGTACCGATCAGTGCGTAGTGGCTCCAAGAAAGACCGTCCTTGGCGTAGGCCACGAAGTTTAGGCCTTGGTAGTCAGTGGTCTTGAGGGCTCGTGACGAGCGCGCAAAGCTGACGTTGTTGGCAACCGAGATGGCCTGGCCACCCGAAGTCACTCCAGCAACGCCCTTGGCTCCCTGGTTGGAGAGGATCTTGATACCCACCGATGAGCCAACGGGTGGCTCCTGAAGCGCAACATCGCCAAAGGGGTTAACCGGCGTGCGGGCTACCGACGCTGGGTAGATAGCCGGGCTGGTCTGGCTTGGGTTGGCATCAGTCACGCAAGTGAAATTTTGAGGAGTCACAGCGCTACTGGCCGTTGAAGGCTGGTAGAGGTCACAGCTAGGGGCAGCGTTGAACAGCGTCCCAAGCTTCACCATCATGTCGTAGGTGGTGGCTGAACCAGCACCGACAATGGTGGCGTTACCAGGAGCAGCAAGCGACGTAGCCGCTCCTGCGGGAGCCGCAAGGGTAAGTGCAGATCCGAGCGTCATGGCGACGGCAGCGCTAGCTACCATTCCGCGACGCAAAGAATTCGCAAACCCTGACGACCGATTGGTCAGGTTATTGAACATGGGTACTCCCCATCCTTTTCTCCCCGCAGCACTCCGCGCGCTGGGGCTCAGTTGTGCGATGTGCACTGATGATGTTGCGCAGCCCAAAAACCTCAGCGGCTCCCGCGATCCGAAAAGGCTCAAAGGCTGTTGCTTCATCGCTTCTCAACCTACGGAAGGGAGGTAAACGGCCCTTGTCCCAGAGGCGAAATCCGGGCGAACTTCAGGTGAACTCTTGGCTACGCTTTTCGGCGTTTAGCCAGGCCAAAAAGGCCCCAAATCAGGAGGCCGGCGATAGCAATCTCACTCAACCCGGCGCCCAGCGCTTGGCTAGGAGAGGAGCCGTAGACCAAGGAAACCCTGTGAGAGCGGGGAATGAGGACCATGAGGTTGGGGGAAACCCGATAGGGACCATCTGCCCCGCTGGCCTGCCAGGCGGGGAAATAGCTCTCTTTGACCAAGACCGGGATGCCAAGGCGGTCCACCGAGAAGCTGATGGAGGCGTCGGTCCTTTGGATCTTCGAGACCCTCACAGCCGGCAAGGTGGGCTGGGGTGAGGAAGGTCCTTTGGGCCAATGTGCTGGCCCCGAGGCTGCCAGTGGATAAGCCCAGCGATGAGGATGTAGATACCAAGCTTGGCTCAGCTGAAGCCAGCTAGCCGAGCTCGTCGCAGCCTTGCTGAGCACCCTTGGTAAGTGGCGAAGTCCCGTCACCAATGCCGAGTGACGGACGCGATAGATATTCCAGCGGTGCGCACCAGGAACTTTGGAACTTCCCACTAACTGCAAGTCAGGAATCTTGCGTGCCTGAGAAATCGTCGATGCCGAGTTCGCAAGGTAGTAGCGAACTCCCAAGAGTTGAAGATGGCGAACGCCCATCGCTACGTCGAGGCTGGGGTAGTTGAGACCAACTTGAGGATTTGACGGCGAAGGCGAGAGTTCCGCTTGGTTAATGAAGTGATAGGGCGTAGTTGCCGAAGACTCGAAAAATAATCCCTCCATGGAAGCCACGCAGCCCTGCGTCCAATAGGGCAGGAGCATGAGGGCCATGGGAGTGCCGAAGCGATCCATACTTGAGGAGTACTCCCACATGGCTCTCCCGCAGCCATGTTGGCGAGTGACCAGCTCTAGCTGACTCACCAAGGCATGGTATTCCGCGTAACCCGATTTACTTTCCATTCCCGAGTAGTTCCATGCCGCCCAAGAACTCACCTGGTTAGCTCCTGGAGTGACCGGCAAGAAGCGTGCTGGCAACACAAAGGGTGCAGCAACCACCACAGCCGAGAGCAGGCCGGCTGCAAGTGCTGCGCCAAAGGCGCCAGGGCCAAAGTCTCGAATCGCTACGTGACTCCAGTGTCTTGCGAAGTAGCGCGCAAGGGCTGAGAGCGCCATGCCGAGTAACCAAGCCGCCAAGAGGTAGAGGCCGATAAACCAAAAGGGTAAGAGACGGGCGTTGTAAATAGAACCTTGTGGTTCGAAGCGCACCGCCAACCCTGCAAGAGCCGTCGAAAAGGCCAAGACCGCCACAAAGCGGCTACGGCGAATGAGCCCCAGGGCTACGGCGAAGCCAGCAAGCCAGATCACCCAGTAGTCAGCCTTGGGATAGAGCAAAGTTTGATAGGTGGTGACGTTGTTGTAACCCATGGGATTCGCATACTGCTGAAGGCTTACAAAGGGCAGCAGCCACCAGGCGCTGAGCAGCGCCGATAAGCCAGCGGCTCTCGCAACAAAGGACAGCACCCTCCGCGGTCTTGCTAGAGGCAGCGCGACCCCAACACCACGCCTGCTCCCCAAGACCTCATCATGGAAGTAATGGCGAAGAGGCGTCACCGCGATAGCCAAGAGGCCAAACATCACCGTCAGGATCCACATCCACGGCAGCAGGTGGGCAGCCATAGCCACCGACATCGCGACGGCCACGCCAACAATGCCGCGCCCTCGCTCTATGCGCCTGGCAAATAAGCCGGCGGCAATCAAGACCAACGAAAGGCCCAAACTAAAGGAGTACTCCCCCGCAAGGGTTGAAAACAGATTCCCACCATCAATGGTGAATGTTGAATCAAAAAGGAAGGGCAAGCTTGCCGCTCCTAGCGCTGCGGGGAGCGGGGCGCGAAGGCGAAAACCTCTACCCAGCACGATCGCGGCCACTGGCAAGAGCAGTGAGCCGAGGATCGTGATGGCCTTAAAGGCAATCCCATAGGGAATGACCACGCTCGCCAATGCAGCAAAGAGATCGGGTAGCACGAAGTAGTAGCTGTAGAGCGGGAAGCCGTCATACCAGGAAGGGAACCAACCGGTGAGGTGGCCGTGAGCGAGGAGATGATCGCGGAGGTAGGCAGGAAGGATGAAGTGTGCACCCGTATCTCCTCCCGTGGTGGTGCTATTGGTGAGGAGCAAGTTGGGGTGGAGCTGACTGAGCACCACAATCCACACCACGAGCACCACGCCAATTTCTCCATACGTGGCGGGCGAGAGTCGCTTGAGGTAGCTCATGGCTTGCCCATCTCCCCTAGTGACCAGCGCCAAAAGCCGCGAAGAGGGCAATGGCATTAAAGGCCACATGGGTCACCATTGCCGGCACGAGGCGTTTGGTCTTCCAGGTAATAAAGGCCAGGAGACAGCCAAAGGCCATAAGACCGGCGAACTGCACCAACTCTGCATGAGCAAGGGCAAAGAGTGCGCCATCGAGGGCAATGGAGGCCACGAGGGCCAGAGCGCTGATCACGAGACGAGGCCCTTTAGCTATGGCTACGAGGGCGCGAAAGATCAGACCGCGAAAGAAGATTTCTTCAACCAAGGGTGCAAGTAGCGCCGTGGCCACCGTGATGAGCGCGATCCCGGGGCCATGGCTTCCACCAATGAGGCGCTTCGTAGGTCCATTGAAGTTCTTGAGGTGATCGAGGAAGGGCAGGTACAGCAGCAGGACGCCAAACTGCGCGAGTATCCCAAGGGGAATAAAAAGCAGGTCAGCGCGTTTAACGCGAAGGCCGAAACCCTGGCGCAAACTTCCGGCACCACTGCTACGCAGGGCAAAAACACTCGCGCCAAGAAATCCCATCCAGAGGCCAAACAATGAGCAAATCACATACCACTCAGGCGGTGAGCTCATAGAAGCAAAGGAGCTCAGTTCGCCAGATTTGCCCAGGATTGCTGCGCTAAGGAGCAGCAGGGTCATGGCCGCAAACTGGCCACCTACAAAACCGATTGCAGCGATCAAGATCCAGCGCGCACCCTCGCGCCTCGTCTCTGGCCCGCCGGGCCATGCATTCAGCGTCGCCAAATCCTCTGGTTCAGGCTCGGGAGCACCGAGGGAAAGGGGAAATGGCGGTGGCTGCACGGCACCTGAAGGCTACCGGCAGGGCGCTCGCCCAACCGAGCGCATCACCCGCCCCCTAAGGTGGAGCCCGTGAGCACAGAGCCCCAGAAGTCTAAAAAGCCCTCCACGGATCGACGGGCTTCGGCCCCCTCAGGCAAGGCCTCCGGGCCTTGGCGTTGGATCTGGGTGGCCGTCGCTGCAGGACTCTTGCTCTTCATCCTCGTCCCCTCGCTGCTTCCTCAGCCCACCACCAAGCATTACTCCTACTCAGCCTTCTTGACTCAGGTTGACCAAGGTTCAGTGAAAACCGCCAATGTGGATAACCAAAGTGGTGCAATCGCAGGAAAGCTCAAGAACGGCAACGACTACACGGTCAGCGGGCCGAACCCTCCCATTCCCGCTGACATCAAACAGATCAGGTCTCATCAGGTGGTGGTGGAGTTCACGAACCCCAATACCTTCCTCGCCACCTGGCTTCCCTACCTCATCTTCTTTGGCCTCTTCTTTGGCATGGCCATGCTCATTCAGCGACAAGCGCGTGGACAAATGGGTTCCATCATGTCCATGGGCAAGGCCAAGGCCAAGGCGGGCGGCGATAGGCCCAACACCACCTTCGATGATGTCGCCGGTTATGAAGGCGTAAAGCAGGAAGTTCGCGAGGTGGTGGATTTCCTCAAGCACCCCGAAAAGTTCGCCAGCATTGGCGCGGAGATCCCCAAGGGCCTGCTTCTCGTCGGCCCCCCAGGAACGGGTAAGACCCTCATCGCTCGTGCGGTTGCCGGCGAAGCGGGCGTTCCCTTCCTCTCCGTATCGGGCTCCGACTTCATGGAAATGTTTGTCGGTGTTGGCGCGAGCAGGGTCCGCGACCTTTTCCTCAACGCGCGCAAGCAAGCTCCTGCCATCATCTTCATCGATGAGATCGACTCCATTGGACGCAAGCGCGGTGCTGGACTCGGCGGTGGCCACGATGAGCGCGAGCAAACGCTGAACCAAATCCTCTCCGAGATGGACGGCTTTGACCCAACGCAAGGCATTGTGGTTATCGCGGCAACCAACCGACCCGACATCCTCGACTCCGCCCTCCTGCGACCTGGTCGCTTTGACCGACAGGTCGTTGTTCCCTTGCCCGACCAAGAAGAGCGCCTCCCCATCTTGAAGGTGCACTGTCGCAAGAAGCACGTTGGCCCTTCAGTGGATCTCGAACTGGTTGCTCGTGGCACGCCAGGCATGAGTGGAGCTGACCTCGCCAACTTGGTCAATGAAGCCGCTTTGCACGCCGTGCGCCGAGGTTCTTCGGAAATCGAGATGCGCGACTTTGAATCTGCCCGCGACCGCATTTTGATGGGTCAACGCCGAGAGTCCCTCGCCCTGAGCGACGAAGAAAAAGAGCGCATCGCCTACCACGAAGGCGGCCATGCAGTCTTGGCCTATGTCCTCGAAGAGGCCGACCCTGTCCACAAGGTAACAATTCTTCCTACCGGCATGGCCTTAGGTGTCACCCAGCAGATGCCCCTTGAAGAGCGACACATCTATCCGCGAGGTCAGATCGAAGCTTCCCTCTGCGTGCGCATGGGTGGCCGGGCCGCTGAGTTGATCATCTACGGCGACCTCTCCACTGGTGCCGCCAATGACCTCGTCGGCAACACTGAACTTGCGCGTCGCATGGTGCGCGAATGGGGCATGAGCGCTGAGATTGGACCTATGGCTTGGGGATCCCACGAACAGGTCTTCCTCGGCGAGGATCTGATGCATACCCGCGACTACTCGGAGGAGACCTCACGCGTTATCGACTCTGAGGTGGAACAAATTCTCCGAGCTCAAGAAGAGCGCGCCCTCACCGTCCTTGCCACTCACCGGGCTGGTCTTGAAGCGGTTGCTCGTGCCCTGCTCGCTGAAGAGGTTATTGACGGTGACACGGTTACTCGCCTTGTCGACCAAGCATTCGGTGGACCCGTTCACCCTGGTGGCCGCAAGTCACTGCCCGCCCTCAACCCTCAGGTCGAGCCTTCAGCCACCACAGCTCAGGATGCGGTAGTCAGCGCAGCAGAACCCGCGGTAGCGGCCAGCGACAGTCCTAAAAGCCGCTGGGCCCCACCCCTTTGGCCAGGCCGTAAAAACAACGCTGATCCCCGTTAGGGAGCCGCAATCGGAAGCGCGACTGCTGTTGCCGTTCCAGGAACGGCAGTTGGGCTGAGTATCTCGCCCACCATGACGCGTCCTATGGCATGGACATAAACCGGCACGAGCCTGAAGCCGGAGCGATCTGAGGCCTGCTCCACCACCCGAACGGCGCCTGAGGTCATGAGTCCAAGGTCGATGGTCTTAACCCTGCCAGAACGTGTCACGCGATTGAGTACCACAGAAGTCCGCGCACTATCTCCCAGAGGCGTGACGACAATTTGCCTCGTTGCCAGGCCATCAAGCCACGGGTGCGTGCTCAAACCCATGGCGACAATCACAGCCTTGTCAGAAATCGCAGCACTGCTCAGCGCCAAGCTTGAGCCGCCCCCATAACTACTTCGCTCACCACTCGGCAGCGAGGAGACCCAAGAGGCAAACGCACCAGGACCTGAGATATCAATGGTGATGGAGCAAGGGTCATTGGCGGGAATGCGATGCGAATCAGAAATCACCACCGTAGCGATACCCTCAGCCGGAACATGAAGGACCCAAGGAGTCACCAGACCCGATGAACGCAGGTGGGGCTTGATACGCGCCTTCAATGCTTTCGTTGATGGATTGGCGATGGTGATGCTCGCACGCTGATTGTCCATGAGGGAAAGTGCTGGGATGCCCAGCTCGACATCGGCCTCAATTTGACCGGCCGCGAGAAGCAAGCCAAGAGATGCTGTTGATGAAACCACGATCTCGCTTGCCGCAATTTGCCCAGAGAGGGCGTTCACCACCGTGCCAAAATCCGGAACCTTTTGCAGAAAGCCTCCGATGCGCTGGGTCAAGGTCGAGTGCGCAGGAACTACAACAGCTTGAAATGGCTGGGGCGCTGCGGGGCCATTAGCCGTCAGGAACAGATCGCTAACCACCGCTGGCTTCGATCCTGGATTAAAGAGTGCCAGATAGGTCTCATGCCCCCGCGTGGTATCGCCGGTTGAAAAGACCCACTTATGAGACACCGTTGACATGCAGGGAGCAGAGGCCATGCCAAGCACACCGGTGATCAGTTGGTTCACCGCCACTCCACCGCCTCGGACCTCGAGATCTGCGGCCAACCAGCTTCCTTGGAGGATGGAGCTCGGCTCAAAACTCGCTGAACCGTTGGCCGCAATCGTGACCTTAGCCACGGCCGAACTACCCCCATCATTTACGACACGGATCGAAACAATCCTTGACGCAGCAGCCGTCGAAGTCATGATGAGCGTCCCGCTCGCAAGGCCGTTAGTCGCCCCCGTCATGCCCGTGCAATACCAAGCCGAAGACTCCACCGAAGCCGGCTGCACAGCAGAAGCTCCCACGAGTGCGGGTTGAGGTGGCGAGGCACTCCAAGCTTGGGCACTCAGCGCTATGAGGGCAATGGCCAGCAGCATGATGGCTAAGGCCCTTCCCCGTCGCTGGCGGAGCATGCGCCGACTCCGAGGCTGGCCTTCTCTTTGAGACTCAGCGATGCTCACCCTTCACCCCTTTCTCGATCTCGTCGTCGGGACGCCAGGAGAGCAGCACGCGTTCGCCGCCCCATCACCAGCAGCACGAGGAGGGCAAACAGCTCAAGCCCTAGGTTGCGCAATGCCGAAGCACCAGAAGCCAATTGAATACTGCTGGGACCACCGGCCTTGGTGAACTGCGTAGCCCAACCAAAGGCAGCCTTGCGCTCCCCCTTGCCCGAAAAGTGAACTGCGTCGGACGGGGCGACGGCGATGAGTACATTCGCAGCACTAGGACTCCCACTCGTTGATCGCTCCAGTGCTCCTGGAGCAAAGGCTGTCCAAGCCATGGCCGAAGCTGGCCCTAGGGGTGAAGCCTGAGCAGGTGCTTGGCGGCTTCGCAGGGCCTCAATGGGAATGGCATTGCGAATACGCCAGAGGGCAACACCTTCTGGGCTTGGTACCCTCGAAAGATCCTGCTGACGATCAAAGCCTGGAATGAGGCGGGGATCAGTGGGAGCACTCGTCCCCGTGGAGTTACCCACCGAAGGTGAATTCGCAGTCACGACAGCGACATAGCGAACGGCATAGGGAGCCAGCAGCAAACCTGCATGCACCGTTTGACGAGACGACACTTGGCGCACGATGACTCCGAGCCCCGTTAGATCGGAAGAGCACACGTCTGAACTCCAGTCACCTGAAGCTATCT